>JBCBVC010000009.1:0-48888 GCA_039817845.1 Cyanobacteria bacterium J06642_2 | reverse complement strand
CCAGGTAAAATCGTCGTTTCATAGGATGCGTGTGTCTACATGTGAGTATGGCCTGTTTAATGATTCAACACTTGTGCATAAATATCTAAAAATTTCAATAGATAGTACTTAATTTGCATGAATAAAATAGAGATTTTCTATGAGAAATTGTGACTCATTTCTGCATCCTATTTCTACTGCTATGTCCACTGTCAAGCTGCTTATAATGCTTTAATTATTCAGCCCTCTCTCGCAGTCAGCATTTGGAATCTGAACTAAATTTTCAAGCGCTATATATGCAGCGAATACACAATCGGTTTGTCGAGTTAATTGAGTGTCCTAATGAACGAATTTCCTTCTGTTGCTAAGAAACTAATATGTCACCGATGACTTCTTCCTCTCTTTTCACTGCCACTGAGCGATTAACCTCCTTGAAAGCTGCTGTACTTGGCGGACTATGTGCTGGATTTGTCAGCCTGATGATATCAGGATTGCTCCGAGTACTGATATTAGGAGCGGCAGTATCCCCGCTAAGTTCTTTGGCAGATATGTTAGACCTGACTTTGCTGGTAGATGAGATGATTTCGGCCTTATCCGGTGCAGTGTTTGCGTTGACCTACCGCTATGCTGTTCGACAAGACAATAATGTACAGCTCAAAGCAGGGGTAGTATTAGCCTTTACTCTGGTGAGAGGTTTAGCCCAGGTCGATGCTGAAACGGCTATTTCCCAAAAATTTTGGCCTTTGGTTTCAGCTTGCAGCGAGAGTTTTCTACTCTTTGGACTGACAGCGCTTACCCTCATCTTTGCAACTCAACGCCAATGGCTCGCTCCTTTTGGGCAAGACTCTACTGAGCGTCCTCCAGCGGAATAAGAGTCCTTTTGGTCAGGCTTGGCGCTGACCTAACGCGGCTGCCAAGGTCGTCAGCACCAATTCGGTACGCATATGTTCAGCTATCGACCATCTCACCACTTGTCGTGAGGACAAGTCGAGAATCACCGTCAGATAAAGCCAGCCTGCACTCGTCCACACATGGGTCATATCAGCCACCCAAGCTCGGTCGGGCTCAGAATTCCTAAACTACATCGCGAGCACGTCAGCAGCTATCGGATAAAGATGCTCAGAGCGTTTTCTGAACTGTCGAGGTCCAGCCTGGTTTCCTGAGATACATGCGATCGGGAGAAATTTCGCAAGATGTACCTCATATCAAGCGAAAACAATCTCAACATCGAGTTTGTCATTGTGCATGAGTCATCTGCAGAGGAACTCCACCCAAATAAAAAGGAGAACGATAGCTCGCTCTCCTCAGAAAATTAAGTTCTGGTGCTGCTTACTTGTTGTCTTGCCAAGGAACATTGCCTTGCTCGCCAAACAGCTTAGCTTCACCATTTACGGCAGCCTTGATGATATTGAAGGCTGCCCAGCCCACCGCCATTAAGACGGGGCCAAACACAATGAGTATGCGCCAGTCCATAGCTAACCCAATCTTGTTAAAGGAATGTTACGAATCTATTCTAGTCGATCGCGACTCGTTCTTTCTGGCTTCGTTAGCGGCCTGGCTTATCCGGGCTATCTTCGGTCTGGGCCAAGACTTGTCGCGCTTGCCTCTGGCGAGATCGCGCATCTCTCCTCGAAATGTTCTCGACTTTAAAGCCGACTGCAGCGCGCCTGAAAAAGCTTGCGATACCCTGGCAGTGATCGGTCGAGCAGTTGGCATTAGGAGGCAGCTGATGGTGGGGCAGAAAGAAGCGATCGCGTCAGAGTTTGATTGGAAGCGCTTGCAAAACGGCTCGGATATTCGCGGGGTGGCGCTGGATGGCGTCCCTGGAGAAACGGTCAACCTTACAGCTGATGTCGCTGATGTGTTGGGGCGAGCCTTCGTGCAGTGGCTTTCCCAGGCTACGGAAAAACCCGCAGCCAAACTGACGATTGCTGTTGGCCGAGACAGTCGAATTTCCGGTCCTGCACTCATGCAGGCGGTAACCCACGGGATTGCAGAGCAAGGGTGCCGTGTTTATGACTTCGCGATGGCTTCTACGCCAGCGATGTTTATGAGTACCGTGACTCCTGACTTTGAGTGCGATGGAGCCATTATGCTCACGGCCAGCCACTTACCGTTCAATCGCAATGGCCTCAAATTCTTCACCGCTCGTGGCGGTTTGGAGAAAGCTGATATCAAAGCGATTCTCGGTTTTGCCGAGCGGCAAGAGTGGAAGCCAGCATCAACATCGGGTGAGATTATCGACCGCGACTTCATCTCGATGTATGCCGATCGCTTCGTACACATAATCCGCGACGCTGTTGATAGCTCGTCAGATCGAGATCGCCCTCTAGCAGGCTTGAAGATCGTGGTGGATGCGGGCAATGGCGCGGGCGGTTTCTTTGCCAGTCAGGTGTTGGAGCCGCTGGGAGCTGATACAACCGGCAGTCAATTTCTGGAGCCTGACGGTACGTTTCCCCATCACGTCCCCAATCCTGAAAATGCTGAGGCGATGGCGTCTCTGCGTCAGGCAGTCAAAGAGAACCGGGCCGACTTCGGCATTATTTTTGATACTGATGTCGATCGCAGTGCTGCTGTCGATAGTGCAGGTAACGATTTAAATCGCAATCGCCTGATTGCCTTGATGTCAGCGATCGTGCTGCGCGAGCATCCCGGTTCCGCGATTGTGACGGACTCGATTACATCCGACGGTCTCACCACATTTATCGAGTCTGACTTGAACGGCAAACACCATCGCTTCAAGCGCGGCTACAAAAATGTGATTAACGAAGCCAAGCGCTTGAACGAGGAGGGGCAAGAGTCTTGGCTGGCGATCGAAACCTCCGGTCACGCGGCCATGCGGGAGAATTATTTTTTAGATGATGGCGCTTATCTAATCAGCAAAGTTCTGATTGACCTGGCAAAAGCGAAATTAGCAGGGCGATCGCTCTCCGACCTTATCGCCAATTTGCAAGAGCCCAAAGAAAGCCGCGAATTCCGTCTCAAGCTGACGGGAGATGATTTCACCAGCTATGGCAATGACGTTATTGACAAGCTCAAAGGGTTTGCCAACAGTCAACCTGATTGGGAACTCGTGCCAAATAACTACGAGGGCGTGCGCATTGCCTGTCGATCTCCTGAGGAAAACGGCTGGTTTCTCCTGCGCCTCTCGCTGCACGATCCGGTGATGCCCCTCAATATCGAAACCAATGTTGCTGGGGGTGTCTCTCGCATTGCTGCCCGGCTGCTGTCATTTTTTGAGGGGCTGGAAGCGATTGATTCTTCACCATTGAAATAGCCGTAAATGCCATTCGTGCTCCTCGGAAAGACCGAACCATCGCAAGCATCTGACCAGATGTGGTTCGTCTAACGCAATTAGAGCAGCAAGATAGTCGGAACTATCTGTGTAGCGGAGAGTTGCTACAGCGCAATGAAAGATCCGAAGATTGGAATATCTCAGAAGAAAACTCTGTACTGAAGCTTTCCCCTGAGATTCCAGCGAGATCGCACAAAGCACCTATCAAGCAGCTATGAATTGATGCTTGCGATCGGCTTCTAACTTACGTGGATGTGGCACGCCTTTTTCTGCAAAATACTTCAACTCCTCTGTGGCATTCGTCAGAATTCCACCCATCTGCATCCGCATGATGGGACTCATTACGAAACCGAATACGGGCAGTAAGGAAATTTCCGCACGCATATCAACTCTAGATTGAGAATCATTCAAAGGAGTCACGGTCCAATGATTCGACAATTGTTTCACGAAGAAAGGCATTTTCTCCCCCTCAGCTTGATAAGCCAAGATGCGTTCGCCCTCGTCGTATTGAGTAATCGTTTCTTGGAAGGGACCGAGGTCAGTTTCACACACTCGGCCTGAGATGGGAGCGTGAGGCAGGACAGCACCGCTATCGTGTCTGCGAGAGACTTGAACGGTACTGACCCACTCAGCCACGCGATCGTACTGCGGTCCCAAAATGTTCCAGACTTTATCTGCCGATGCGTTGATGATGACTTGACGCTTAATTTCCATGATGTGGACCTCACGAGTTGACGTAATTTCGATGGACTGACTTGCAATAAATGCAGCTTTAAAGAGGTGAAAGCATGGCAATCTTGCTTTCATCCCCTAGCGAAAAACAGGTGAGCGTTAGCCAAAGATTTGACCGCCCATGGCATAACCACCAGTGGCTGTCTCGTGAATTTGTACGCCAATAAATTGTTTGATGTCGCCCTTGCCAGACTCTTGGGCCACTTCATTAAGCGCTTGGGTCAATCGCTCGACAATCTTAGTTTTTTCGTCCTCATTCCAGGCATTTTGGGGCACGGTCAATTGAATCGTAGGCATAGCGAACATCTCCTAATTCTGAACTTGGATTTGAACATTGCGCTCTGTGCCTGACAAAGCATCAAGCGAGATCGCATATATTTCGCAGTAGAATTTCAGACTCGTTGCGCAGGCTTAAGTCGCCTTAACCGCTACCGGAAACTGAATTTCTACAACCATCTCAGACTCGCGACCGGGAAGAGGAGGCACGATGAATACCTCTCGACTGGGGCCAATCGCTTGGTATCGGTGAGTTTCTATCCAGGTGCCAATGGCTCCATGAGCGCAAATGCCGCGCTCGGGGCCACCCAACCGCATTGCTGTCACTGCTGTTGCGACTTCAGGTAGCTCTCGCACGCTCATTGACGCTCCGCCAGATAGCGAAACGGTCGCGTCTAGAGGGCGATCGAGCAAAAAGCCAAACTCCAAATCCCACTTGCGGTCTTCGTATCGCTCGTTATGCATGACTGCCGTAAAGCGACCTAGGGCTGTAGCTCCCACCTTTTCAGGAACGACCTGACTCATTTCGGCAATGAATGAGAGGGTGTCTGCTAAGCCATCAAAGGTACGCCGAAGCGACAGGAAACATTGTGCGGGCAAGCTTTTCAACACGACATCGTCATCTTGAAAGGGACCTCGGCGCTCGAGTAATTGAAGACGCGATTCCACAGCCCGGAGGCGGACTGTTTCTGTGTGGAGGGTCTGCTCGATTTGCGCCTTTTTGAGGGCAAGCATCCCGCGAATTTCTTCAGGAGACACTTCCTCAGCTAAAAGACGCTTGATCTGCTCTAACGAGAGTCCCAAATCCTTGAGGGCAAGAATGCGGTTGAGCTGCACCAACTGCTGCACGCTGTAGTAACGATAGCCCGTCTCCGCATCGCTACGAATGGGGGTAAACAGGCCAATATCGTCGTAGTAGCGCAGCTGACTGGCTGGCACCTGGGCAATTTTGGAAAACTCGCCGATGCGAAACATCCTTCTCTCACAGAGCCGATAGTTCGCAGTCTAGAGTTTCGAGTTGCTTGAAGGTCAAGAGCAACTTTTTGCCTCTCTGACGAGATGATTCGGATTTGGGTCTCGTTGGGGTCTGCGAAGATGGCTGTCAAGCTAGAATGAGCTCCATTACATCTAGATTGAATTTAATTTTTAGGGTATGGTAGCAGTCTTTCTCATCTAGACTGTGGATTTTTAATCCCTAAATGTCTCGTCGCGAACGGTCACAACCATCTGTTGCAAGCGTGACGCGCGATTTGGCTCGTCTGACTCGGGCCGAACAGGTGGAGCTTTTGGCGGTGCTTCAAGGGTTGCTGGCTGCCGAAGAGGCACAAGAAGAAGCGAGATCGCCCTCATCCAAACCGTTTACCTATCGCGGCCCCAAAGGTGGCAAAGGCAGCATCGAACTCAAAACCATCAATGGCTGCGGCCCCTATCGCTACCTGCGTTATTGGTCGGGCAACAAACATCGCTCAGTTTATCTTGGCAAAGCTGAGGATGCCGAAGATTGTGACTGATCGCATATTGTGCAGCTGTGGCCAATCTATTCCGTTAGAGTATGAAAAAGAATCATCTGAGATGACAATGATTTTCTGGTGGACTCAAATTGGTACTCGAAGTTTAAATTCTTGGTACACCCAGATATTATTCATTAGTGCTGGGCTCAGCATAACGCTTGCAATCATTGGATGCCGTCAATCATAACAACCGATTAAATATCCTGAACTACTTTGGTGCATTTCGGTTGTTAGCTCTCAAGCCAATGATCAGTCGCATCACGGAACCTGGCAATCAAATCCGCTCTGCCACATAGGCGTCGATCCACTAGTAGTTCGTAAGCACGGTTAATGGCTTGCTCAATCTCTTCGCGCTGTAACTCCGCACAAAATACTGAAAAGAAATCCGAGAGATCCACGATGGCGAGATCGAAGTGCAAACGTTCGACGAAATTCACAAGGTTTGCCGCTGGAAAGAGTTCGGGATCACTCCGAACATTAGAGGCGAAAATGATGTACTTAGGTAGCTTGGCATCTACGACTTTCGAGCCAAAATCAGTCAAGCGGTTCTTCCAATCATCGCGAACAGTAACCTCGTATGCAGCAATCAAGTTATCATTTCGGAATTCTTCAATGTCGCCGGTAGTTCTGTCAAACTTGTCAGAAGCATGCGGATGATGTGTGACGACTCGGTTTCCCAATCTGCGGCGATGTATCTCTAAAAGGGCAGCAACGAGAAATTGCTGAATATGACCTTCGGAGGGTATGGTCACCAATGTTTCGCATAAGGCAAGGCTTCGCGCATATGACAGGTAACTGCTTGGAAGTTTTGGCAGTGCTTTCGGGATGATACGGGATTCGTGAAGACGCCACGCAATGTGGTTCACTAGGCTTTGACGTTCCTCAATGCTCAACGCTCTGAGTTTGTAAAGAAAGGATGAAAATCTGGAATCTGAAGACAGCTGAAAATTGCGAACATTGCCTTTCCAACCGAGATTTTCACCAAAAGCTGTGATGCTTTTATGAAGTGTTACATGGCGAAATGTAAGCTCCCCCGCAAGTCTCTTATCACCGTACTTTCCCCTTGTTCCTGTCGGAACAGAATTAAAGTCCCACCCTGGATCAGTGAGAGAATATGCAGCAAGGAATACACACGCGAGAGTGACGCTGCCACCGTAACTATCAATGTGGTCATCAAAAATCTGCTTGAGAAACCGTGGTGTTGGGGAACCCAACGCCTCACCTTCCGAAAGTTTATCTACGTATTCAATTAGTAGGTCAACTGCCTCTTGGACATGAACATTTCTCATAGTGCAAGAGAACACTGCATCATTTCAACGTCCGGCTCCAATAACGCCTCCAGATCTGCATTTGGCCTACCAGTCAGTTGAGAAAATACTGCTCTTGCTAGTACGAAAGAAAAGTCTGGGGGGACCGCATCACCAACTTGCGTGAATTGAGACGATCTGGAACCAGCAAATTCAAGATCGCGTGGAAAAGTCTGGATAATCGAGCATTCTTCGACACTGAGTCTTTTTGCTCCAGGAACCTTGCCGACCCAAGGCTCTCCGCCAGATTTTAAGTGTGCATGATATTTAGGGGCAATACCCTCAACATCAATCCAGTGTGTCTTGTAGCCGCCGGATGACGCCAAGATTGTGTGGCAGGGACCATTGGGATCAAGTGGGCGTCCACCGCCATTGTAGATGTGCCCTGCATAAGGACTAGACCGCAAATCTGGGTACTTCGCGTATTTGACCGGAGATTTTGGCGCCTCACCAATTGGCTCCGGCCCCAAGAATTCTAATGCTGAGGGGTGGTTTTTAGCTGTACCCGGACCATGGGTCGGGGAAGGAAATCGAAGCTGGATAGTTCTGCTGCCCAGAATGAAAAGCCTCCGTCGTTTTTGTGGTATTCCATAGTCTGCTGAATTGAGGATGGCCCAATTCAGCTTGTAACCCATTCCAGACATTTGAGCCAGAACTGAGTCGAAGTAAGGACGTGCACGCTTTTGAGCAAGACCTGGAACATTTTCCATCAGAAAAGCAGCGGGCTTGATCTCCGATAGACAACGTAGGTATTCAGGAAGCATGTTTCGGGAATCATAACTTGTTTTTCTCAGTCCGCCAATGGAAAAAGGCTGGCAGGGCGGACCTCCAGCAACGAAATCGATGCGGTCTCTATACTTTAAGAAATCAATCTCACGAATGTCGGAGTTATGGTGAATGGCTTCAGGATGGTGGCGTGCATAGGTTTCTACCGCATCTCGCTTGAACTCGACGCATGCTTCGACATCGAAGCCAGCACGACGTAATCCGATTGACAAGCCACCAGGTCCAGAAAAAATGTCAACTGTTTTCATAGAGGCTCATCTCACTATCTTAGACTCCACCGTAGCCAAATTTGAGAACTTAACTACTTATTAGACGGAAAAGTTCATCTAATATTCCGTATCGATTAAGTAGCCAAATTTCATTTTATATATTATCCCGATATGCTTGATTAGTCCGATTATTTTGTACTTAATCCTGATTCTATCCCTGCAGATTTTTCCCAATCTACCTAAATGATTGATTAGCTTGCATAGCCAGAGGAAAGAGAATAATAGGTGAACTATATATCAGAGGTTTTTGTAAGTTACCCGCTAGTATTGATTCTCAAAGTTCTTGACGGTTCTGAACGAAAACTTTTGTCGGGCTTTGCGTTCAAGTCAGATCGGAAACGTAGTTGGATATTACCCTCGTCCGCGTAGCTCTCTCTGGATATCTCGGTTGACCTGCTTGGTTTTAAGAGATTGACGCTTGTCGTAGAGCTTTTTGCCTCGGGCAAGACCCATGTGAATTTTGATCCAGCCTTTGCTGAGAACGAGCTTGAGGGGAACGAGAGTCAGCCCTTTTTGTTCGAGTTGACCGATGAGCTTACGGATTTCCTGCTTGTGCAGCAGCAGCTTGCGCTTGCGAGTCGGATCGTGATTGAACGTGCGGCTAGCCGTATCGTGAGGAGAAATGTGCATGTTCAACAGCCACGCTTCCCCATCCCGAATCATGGCGAATGAATCTTTGAAATTCACTCGTCCGGCGCGAATGGACTTCACCTCCGTACCCATCAACTCCAACCCAGCCTCGAATACATCGAGAATTTCGTACTCGAAGCGCGCCTTGCGATTGTCGGCAATGGTTTTGTAGCTGGTGTTGGCAACGGCCATAAAACTCAGGCTTGAAAAGCGAGTTGTTCCATTATGCGCGATCGCCTTTAAGCTGAAACCAGCTCAGCCGCCCCTTTCACTTGAGCAGCAATACTCTTCCACAAAGGCAGCCCGTCACACTGTCCGGCCTCACCCACATTCAACAGCGGATCGGCAGCCCGCTCGGGGTGCGGCATCATGCCCAAAATATTGCCCTGCCCGTTGCAAATCCCCGCGATCGCCTCCACGCTTCCATTGGGATTCTCTTCTCCCGCACTGTCCGCGCCGTAGCGGAACACAATGAGATTCTCGTCCTGAAGCCGTTTGAGCGTGTCGTCATCGCAGTAGTACCGACCTTCACCGTGAGCGATCGGCAGAGTGATATCGGTGGCATCTGCGTACCCTTGCGTCCAAATCGTATCGGTACGCTCAACTCGCAGTTGGACGCGATCGCAAATGAACTGCAAATGCTGATTTCGAGTCAACGCCCCCGGCAGCAAGCCTGATTCGAGCAAAATCTGCCAGCCGTTGCAGATACCCAACACGTACCCGCCCTTCCCCGCGTGCGCTTTCACCGATTGCATCACCGACGAGAAGCGAGCGATCGCACCACAGCGCAAATAATCGCCGTAGCTGAACCCGCCGGGAATCACGACGACATCGATATCGTCGATATCCGTATCGCCGTGCCAAATCATCCGCGTCGGACAGTCGAGAATGCCGCGCGTCACCGTGACGACATCGCGATCGCAGTTAGAGCCGGGGAAGACGAGGACGCCAAATTTCGGTTGGGACATGACGAGATTGCCTCGCGTTCGGTGGACTGGAAGCCTCAAACTCAGGCCGTTGCCATCTGTTGGAGGGTAATTTTGTAAGTCTCGATAGTGGGATTGGCGAGCAGTTGTTCGCACATGCGCTGCACTTTCTGCTCCGCTTCGGCTTCATTCTCAGCCTGCAACGTCAGCGTCACGTGTTTGCCAATGCGCACCCGCGCCACATCTTCATAACCCAATTGGTGCAGACTCGATTCCACCGCTGTCCCCGCTGGGTCGAGAACCGAAGGTCGCAAGCCGATGACGATTTTGGCAGAATATTCCATACAATCCGAGTTGGAGTGTTTCACGTCCAGTATCCGATACGTCGGATGTTTTTGCCGATCTCGTGACTACCAAGGAGTTGAGCTGATGAATCCGACGCGCGTGTGGGCGATCGCGCACAACGTCTTTCGAGAAACGATTCGCGATCGCGTTTTGTACTTAATCCTGCTGTTCGCGATCGTAATGGTGGGCAGTGTCTTATTTATTCCCACCGTGGCGAATGGTGCCGAAGACAAAATCATCTTGGATTTTGGTCTGGCTGGTATCAACATCATCGGACTGATCGTGGCGGTCTTCGTCGGTACGGGGTTGGTCAATAAGGAAATCGACAAGCGCACGATTTATCTGCTAGTGGCGAAACCGATCGCGCGGACCGAGCTGGTGGTGGGTAAGCACGTCGGCATGGCGGCACTGCTGTCGGTGCTGCTGGGAGCAATGACAATATTGTTTTTTGGGTTAGCAGCCTTGCAACAAGGCACTCTGCCCTGGGGAGCGCTGGTTCTGTCAGTCGTATTTATCTTTTTGGAGCTGTTGTTGATCGTGGCCGCAGCGCTTATGTTTGGCGTATTTACGTCCTCGATCTTGGCCACAATTTACACGATCGCCATCTACATCCTGGGTCACCTCAGCCGCGACCTATTGAAACTCGGAGAGATTGCTCAAAACCCTCTGCTCGGCAAATTGATGACAGGCCTTTATCTGATTTTGCCGGACTTAGAACGACTCAATCTCAAAAATGGCGCGGTTTACAATCAACTGCCCACACCCATGGATATGGGATTAGATGCACTGTACGGACTGGTCTACTCAGCACTGCTGCTTTGCATTGCCACCTTCGTATTTTCGCGCCGTCAGTTTTGAAGCAAACCTTCTCTCCATCAAACAGACACGACGCGATGCGCCGTACTCTCAGACGAGGGGCAGCACTCCGGTAAGCTAAGGACGACCGCGCCCGCTTAGGTTGGATTTCATGGATTGCTTCGTCTACCACACGCCCGAATTAACCCCCGATTTATCCGTGCCGCCGAAGGACAATGCTCCCGTCGATTGCGCGATCGTCGTGGACGTGTTGCGGGCAACGACCACCATTGCCACTGCCCTCAGTGCAGGTGCAGAAGCCATTCAAGCCTTTGCCGACCTCGATCGCCTCAAAACCGCAGGAGCCGCTTGGGAGAAAGAATTATGCATTCTGTCGGGAGAGCGCGGCGGTAACAAAGTTGCCGGATTCGACTTAGGCAATTCCCCGCTCGACTACAGCAACGATCGCGTCAAGGGCAAACGAATTTTTATGAGCACTACCAACGGTACGCGCGCGCTCCAGCGGGTTCAACATGCTCCCGTAATGCTGACTGCTGCTCTAGTAAACGTCGGAGCAATCGTAAAGACCATTATCGAGCGCCAATTCGCTTCGATTTGGATTGTCAACTCCGGCTGGCAGGGAGATTATTCGCTGGAAGATACGGTCTGTGCGGGGGCGCTCTTGCATCATCTCCAAGCTGCTGGGGTCGAGGTCAACGCAGGTAATGACGAAGCCATTGCCGCGATCGCCCTTTATAAAAGCTGGAGCGATAATTTGTTGGAATTGCTACGCCAAGCCAGCCACGGACAGCGTCTGCTGCGCCTGCAAAAAGATGCCGACCTGGAATATTGTGCGGCGGTCAGTACCCTCAATATCGTGCCGTATCAGAGCGAACTCGGAGTCTTGATGGCTTGAGAACTCAAAAAACTAGCTCCCATTCAACACGGCCTGCAGTCCGCTGATGAATCCGTCATTTTCAGCGGGCGTACCCACCGTCAGGCGCAAGCCTCCTCCCGTATGCCGAATAGCAGTACCGCTGCGCGCTAGGGCTTGCTGTAAATCATCCAAGTCCCAGCCGTCTGCCCGCCAATAGAGGAAATTGGCTGCGCTGGGCCAAACTCGCACGCCTGGCATAGCCTGTAAGGCAGCGTAGAGTCGATCGCGTTCGCGGAGCAGCGGCGGCACACCTGCTAATAACTCGTCAGCATTTTCCAACGCCAACTGCACGGCCCATTGCGATAGCGTGGGCAGATTATAAGGTAACCGAATGGCTTCAAGCACGCGAATCAGTACGGGGTTGGCGATCGCGTAGCCGACGCGATGGGCGGCGAGGCGAAAGGCTTTGGAAAACGTGCGCAGCACCACCCAGTTTGGATGTCGGGCTAGTTCGGCCACGACAGTTTTGCCCGTAAATTCAAAATAGGCCTCGTCGACGACAACCAAAATAGATTCCGGCAGCGATCGCGCCCAGTCCCACGTCTCGGCAGCTACCGGCGTTCCCGTGGGCGAGTTGGGCGAGACTAAAAAGACCGCGCGAATTTCATCCTCGGCGATCGCCCGCTGACAAGCAGCAAGGTCAAAGATAAAGGTCTCCGGATGGCGCGGGATGGAAACGACAGGAACGCCGAGGGTACGGGCCACGATCGCGTACATCGAAAAGGTAGGAGTGGCCACCAGAATACTGCCACGCTGCTCCAAACAGGTGGCAATCAGTAGCGAGCGGATGAGTTCGTCTGAGCCATTACCAATGCTGATTTGATTGGGATCGACTCCAGCATAGCTGGCGATCGCCCGTTTTAGGCTGCGGTGATTGCCATCAGGGTAGCGATGGCTGGGAATACCTTTTTCCCATACCAACGAGAGCTTTTTTTTAAACCATTCCGGCAGGTCTGCGGGATACTCGTTCGCATCCAGCTTGGCAGCATGGGGAGCCGCGATGGATTCGTAAGGTTGCAGGTCGAGCAGACTGGGACGCAAATAATCCATGACAACCATCTCTCGCAAGCCAGTGGCAACTCGTAGCAGGAGTCACAATTCTAACCAGATCGTTCACTCACACGGCGAATGTTGAGGAAGTGTTAAGGTCGCGGGTAAAGTAGGCGAGGCCATCGGTTTCCGTTGTCCAATGTTGTCAAATTTGACCCGCCGAACTATGACCGAGCTCGATCCCGCTTTCGCCACCAACGCAACAGACGATCTCGCTCCTGATTGCAACGATTTAACAGATGCGGATTGGGCCGACATTGAAGCTGAAGGCGAACCGCTACCTGCGGATATCGATCTCGATGTCGAGCGTTTGTCCCAGCGTCGTCGGCACCTGCGTGCCTGCATTACGATCCCTGCAGCCCCCGAATGGGTTTGGCAAGTATTGACAGACTACGACCGCCTAGCCGAGTTCATCCCTAGTTTGCGAGAAAGCTGCCGTTTGGGTGAGGCGGATGGCTGCACGCTGCTCCGCCAGGTTGGAGTTGAAACGTTTCTGCGGGTATCGTTTTCAGCTGCGGTCGTGCTCAAAATGCAGGAAACCTACCTGCAACGCATCGATTTCGGCATGACTGAGGGTGACTTCAATGAGTTTGAGGGAAGCTGGGAGCTGGAACCCGTTGCGGTGGATGCGCAACCCCACACGCAGCTGACATACGTCTTGCGATTACAGCCGCCGCGTCGCATGCCCGCTCGCTTGATCGAAGGCCGCTTGCGTCGCAATTTGTGCGATAACCTCACGGCCGTGCGCCGAGAGGCTTGTGCTCGCGCAGTCAAATAATTGCAGGCAGGATGGCATTGCAGGCAGAGCAATATTGCAGACAGTCAACAGGTGAGTGACAGCAAGCTATAATTTGTTAACGAATATGTAGCCGATCTGGGAGGACGCTCGTGGTTGAGCCACTTTTATTAGGAATCGTGATGGGCATGGTAGTTGTTACGCTGCTCGGTTTATTCGTGGCTGCTTATCGTCAGTACAGCCGCAGCAACACATTTGGTCTGTAACCAAGGTCATATTGTTACAAGTCGGCTAGTCCGATCGATACGGCACGTCGTTTGCAGCCGTATTCTTCATGCTGCCTCGCACGACTCAGAGGGCTTCTGCAAGCAGTTCTTTATGCCGTCAGAGAGCGCCAGATCGTGCAGAAGAACCCAACAATTCAACTCTCTCATCCATCGCTTCGCGTCTTCTTGCCGCTCCCGAGGTTTTCGCTGGAGCTCCCTCAAGTCTCCGTATCATCCGCAAGGTTTCCTGAGATAAGTTGGGAAATCTTTCTCTGGCGTATTTGTTGCGTGATGTTGAGATCGCTCTGAGTTGTGTAGATGACTAAAGCATTGCGATCGAAGCTCAGATGTCATCGAACTCTCGGCTGATACTGCCAGCGTTTGACAAACAATGACGGTAGCTGTGAGCCTAGTTCAGGTCGTTGCTCCGGTCGTCATGCGTCTCGTTCGCTCCGTTCCCGCTTTACGTGCCCTCCTGGCACAGTCGCCCCACCAAACAGTGGGGTTGGTACCAACGATGGGAGCGTTGCATGCCGGTCACACTAGCTTGATCGAGAGATCGCGTCGTCAAAATGATTGCACGGTCGTCAGTATTTTTATCAATCCATTGCAGTTTGTGCCAGGCGAAGACTTCGACCGCTATCCCCGCCAACTAGACACGGATAGCGAGCTATGTGCTGCTTGGGGGGTTGACGTCGTGTTTGCTCCCGCTCCCGAGACGTTTCAGCCCAGCAACGATCCCCGCAAGCAGATAGCAATCTCACCGCCGCCAGCAATGCTCGAACATTTGTGCGGTCCTTGGCGGCCCGGCCACTTCAGTGGCGTCCTCACGGTAGTCCTAAAACTCTTACAAACCGTACAGCCACAGCGAGCGTATTTTGGACAAAAAGACGCGCAGCAACTGGCCCTGATTCGTCGTTTGGTCGACGACCTGCAAGTGCCAGTCGAGATTGTCGGTTGTCCAATCGTGCGGGAATCAGACGGCCTCGCCCTCAGCTCGCGCAATCGCTATCTCGCATCGACGGAGCGGTCGGTCGGCAGCGAACTCTATCGCGGTTTGCAGAGAGCTCACGCCCTTTTCAGTCGCGGCGAGCGCCAAACAAACGCCATACTCGACTCAGCTCGGGAGCATTACCACCACCATCCCCAACTCCGCGTGCAATACCTGCAATTGGTGGAACCCGATACTCTGAATACCATTGAGACGGTCGAGCGTGAAGGATTGTTAGCAGTGGCAGCCTTTATCGGCAAAACTCGACTGATTGATAACGTGCTGCTGCGCGATCGCCGACCCATCGTAGCCATTGACGGTCCAGCTGGAGCTGGTAAGTCTACCGTGGCTCGCCTAGTGGCAGCTACGTTAGCCCTAAAGTATCTCGACACAGGAGCGTTGTACCGGGCGTTGACCTGGGCAGCCATGCAGCGCGGCATTGCTGTAGACGACGAGATCGGTTTAGTAGATTTGGCCGCGATCGCGCCCGTACGGTTGGAAACTACGGTTCGACCCGATCTCCCGACGCGAGTGTGGATTGCCGAGCGCGAAGTGACGGATGAGATTCGCACGCTGGCAGTAACATCACAGGTCTCCGCTGTTTCGGCTTTAGGGGGCGTACGCCGCGAACTGGTACGTCAGCAGCGAGCCATCGGCCGCTGGGGAGGGGTCGTGATGGAAGGACGTGATATTGGAACCCACGTCTTTCCAGAAGCCGAACTCAAAATTTTTCTGACGGCTTCGGTGCGCTGTCGGGCCGAACGGCGTCAGCTAGAACTGGCCGCCAAAGGAGAGAGGGTTACGCTCGAAGACCTCAAAGTCCAGATTGAAACACGAGATCGCCAAGACAGCCAGCGGGCAATCGCTCCTTTACGTCGCGCTCCTGACGCAGTCGCAATCGACACCAACTTACTGACGCCTCCCGAAGTTGCGACTCGGATCGAGCAACTTTATCACCAACGTTTGGCCGATATGGCTTCGGTAGGCCAAAGGCTCGGACGCAGCGATGCATGAGCTCTTATCGCGGCCTTCAAGCTGCTTAGGATATTTTAGCTAGCCAGAATAGATTCGCAGTCAATGCCTCCAGGCCCAAACTCAAATATCAAGAGCTATGTGGGAACCAAGCGTGCCACACTTGCCAAATGCTGTTACCCAGGTAAAGTGTGACTTTAACCGGAACTATACCGGTTAGATTGGGACGCAGCAAACATCGGACCACTAATCTTCATGGCAGGAGCCCAAAGAGCCGAGTATGTCTAGACTCCTACTTGACGGTCTCGACAAGAAATAGCTGAATTAGGTTTCCTGGAGCTAAATTGAACCTTATGGCTCGCTTAGACCGTAAACTGGGCCAGTTCTAGCCTCAAGGCATTTGTACTCGCGAGAAAACAGCGAATCTGTTTCAAGTCTGCCATTTGAGCAGGTAGGAGCGCGAACGGGCGATCGCCACTATAAGATTGAAAAATGCCCACGTCTGTTGGGCAAATTACATGTAAAGAAGAACAACTCAATGCTGGTTCAGCTCCTGCCAGCCTGACTCTTTCTAAGGACACGTGCAAATGATGGCACCCGATACTCCTACATTGGCAACTACGGGCGATGATTTTGTCGGCCAGTTTATGGCCCTCAAGCAAATTCGTTTTAGCGGCCAGTTAGAGATTGAGGAAGAAGGGGGCATACGTCCGCCATTAACGTTTTATTTTTACCTAGGTCGTTTGCTTTATGCGGCAGGCGGTATTCATCCCGTGCGGCGGCTGTACCGCAGTCTCGTTCAAAACGTGCCGGGATTTACTCCTCAGCAAATGCCCATTGAGGCGCTCCGCAGCATCGATCTCAATTCGCCCACCGGCTGGGACTATCAACTGTTGTGCGGGTTGCTCAAACACTCTGCGATCGATCGCAATCAGCTAGCCAAAATCGTGCAGCGCACTGTAGCCGAGGTCTTGTTTGACGTGCGGCAAGCCCAGCGCATTCGCTGCCGCACTCGCCCCGGCGAGCCTCTCTCTCCTCAGATGGTTCTCATGGATGTCGAGCAGGCGATCGAGCAACTCGACAGTACCTGGCACGCCTGGCAAGCCGCCAAAATTGCAGATCGCTCTCCCAATCGCGCCCCCACCATCGAGCAACCGGAACAGCTGCAACAGCAAACGTCTCCTGCCGTATTTCAGGCCATGACCACACTGCTGACGGGCGAACGAACGCTGCGCGATTTGAGCGTACATACCAGACGCAACGTCATTGAAGTGACGGGGTCGTTACTGCCTTTTGTCCAAGCGGGATTTGTCAGTTTGGTCGAGATCGCCGATTTGCCCGCTCCGGTAACGCTTAATGTCGGCATGGGAGGAAGACCGGGGGTCACGGTGGCAGCAAACGGGGCCGGTCCAGTGGTAGCTTGCGTCGATGATAGTCCCCTCGTCTGTCAGACCATGGAAAAAATTCTGACCTCGCGCGGTTATCAAGCCATCACCGTTACGGACTCCATGCGCGCGATCGCTACGCTATTGACTCGCAAGCCCAATTTGATTTTTCTCGATTTAGTCATGCCCAATACCAATGGGTATGAAATCTGCGCTCAGCTGCGCAAAGTTTCGGCCTTTCAAGATACACCCGTCGTCATCTTGACTGGGAATGACGGTATCGTCGATCGGCTGCGGGCCAAATTAGTAGGAGCATCCGATTTTTTGAGTAAACCGGTCGATGCAGAAACCGTACTGACCGTAGTTGAAAAACATCTTTCAGGGAGTGGCGCTACAGTGATGTAGAGTTTCACATGCCAGATTCAGAGGTTGCGGACTGCGAGCCTTCTCACTCATTTGCTTGTTTTGTCGTTTCTTTGTTTTGTCGTTGCCTAGGCCGTTCACGAGGTTCATTTCATGAGTACAGCGTTGGTGGTTGACGATACTAAAACCGATCGCGAACTGCTCTCAGGCTGTTTGGAAGCCATAGGCTACACGGTGATCAAAGCAGGCGATGGTGATGAAGCCATGAACCAGTTGAACGATACCAAGCCTGACATCATCTTTCTGGATGTCGTGCTTCCCGGTCGTAGCGGCTTCGAGCTCTGTCGCGATATCAAAGCTGGGGCTGAAACTCGGTCGATTCCCATCATCATGTGTTCGACCAAGGATACCGAGATGGATAAGTTTTGGGGTATGAAACAAGGCGCTGATGCTTATTTGTCCAAGCCCGTTAATAGTGACGAGCTCCAACGGACTCTCAATCAAGTGTTGGCTAAATAAGGTTATCGAGTCTTTACGAGCAATTCTTACGCTATTTGCCTATCTCTTCTTTTAACTCCCGATCGTTTTGTGCCAGAAGGAAAAGATGCTGCATGGTATCCAGTCCAGCCCCTCAACCCAACCCAAATGATGCCCTGAAGGCAGCCTCGCTGGCAGGGGAAATCGGCAGCGAGCGTAGAGGCGATCAATGGCTGCGCTTTTTTCTAGAGCCTAACGCTACGGCACTGCTACTGGTCACCCAAATGGTAGAAGTCCTAAACATCCCTATCGGATCTATCGTTCGCATTCCCGATATGCCTCCCTGGGTGATGGGAGTGTATAACTGGCGAGGTGAGGTGTTGTGGGTGTTCGATCTAGGGCACTTGACTGGGTTAACCCCTTGGTACCAACAGGAAACAAGCGCATCCACATATGCCACCATCGTTTTGAATGTGGGCGGTCGCACTGTCGGTGTTGTGGTCAAGCGCGTGGAAGATATCGAACTCTTCGATTTGGCTGATTTGCGATCGCCACCAGCATCAGCCGTAAGTCCTGAGATGGCACCCTATTTACGCGGCTATTGGTTGACAGAAGCAGGCGATATGTTGATGGCAATTGACGGGGAGGCAATTCTATCGAAAACCGCGCAGATAACAGCCTGAGACAATGACTAAATACTTCTACATGGAGCCTTGAGTGTAATAATTTTTTGCAAATTTGACAGTTAAAAAGTTTGATAGGTTCTGACTCGTTCGCACGGTTAACTGCGATATGTTTACGTTTTCTTCATGCTAGCAACGTCGATCTTTGACTCGAACTCGGCACTTCGTAACGTTTTTTGCTTTCGTCATTCCCATTGCTTTCGTCATTCCCATTGCTTTCGTCATTCCCATTGCTTTCGTCATTTCCATTGAGAGAACCGACCCATGACTCAGATCCCCAATCCCAAAAATCCTAAGTCCGGTACAGCTTCCAATGGTAAGTCGGCAGTCAACGATCGCAAAGCGAAGGCTGAATCAACCAGCAGCGGCAAGAATGGTGGCTTGGCCAAAGACAAAGCCGATCGGGCCAAAGACAAGGCTGACAAGACTGTCGAATCTACTGCTGCTGTGCCAACGGCCCAAAAGGTCTCAGTCGAGCCAACTAAACCACTAGTCAGTAAGCCGGACTCGTCTGTAGCTGCCCCCGAGGGTGAAAGCGGTTTCTGGTCAACTCTGACGCACGCGTGGAACCAGCAATCCTTGCAGCGTAAAGCGACAGCAGCAGCGTTGGCGTTAGGGATTTTACCTGCAGCATTGGTGGGCTCCATTGCTGTGTTGCAATCGCGAGCAGTTGTGCAATCTCGAATCAAGAGTAGCCAGGAATCACTGCTGCTGGAACTAACCCAGGAAGTGGGAATCTATACGCGCGATCGTATTAATGAAGTGCGAGATTTAGCCCAGACGCCCATCTTGACCAATCCCAGATTAATCGAAGCTTCTACGCTACAGGACAAAATTGGCCTACTCAATTCCTTTATCGATACTTATGGCGGCTATGACAGCGTCGTCATGTTCGACCTCAAGGGCAACCCTCTCTATCAGTCACAATCTTCTCGACCGTTTAGTGGTAACTATAGCAATCGTCCGTTTTTTCAGCGCGCTATTGCAACTCAAGAATTTGCGTTTAAGGATCCGAGCGTTTCCGAATCTTCCGGCCGCGTCAGTCTAGAGATGACCGCCCCCGTGAAGGAAAATGGTACGGGGAGATTACTGGGGGTTCTGCGCGCTCGCATTCCAGCTGACGAACTCCAGAATATCTTCGATCGCTCTGAAGAAGCAGGTTACCAATACAACCTAATCAATCAGGCCGGTACGTTTTTCGCCTCGAATGAAGCTGAGATTATCGGCGAGGATGCCGGACGAGAGGCCCGCGAACTGGATGGAGTTCGCGATCGCCTGGCGATTACTTATTTAGACGAAACCGTCGATGAAGTGCTCGCTCGTGATGGTGTTCGAGCGGATAGCCTTCAGAACGTGATTACATTTGACAATGCTAAAGATCTTGAAGACGGGGGCGAACGCCTCGTGCTCAGCGTTGCCGCAGTGGAAGAGTCGCGCTCGACCGCAGCTGATTTGGGGTGGCTAATTACACTCTCTCAGGAACGGGACGAAGCATTTGCCCCTGCCCGCACGTTATTTTGGACTCTACTCGGCATCACCACCGTTGCAGCAGGTGTGATTGCAGCGGTTGCGGTAATTGGCGCTCGTCGAGCCGTCAAGCCCGTCCTCGATGCCGCATCAGCGGTGGATAAAATCGGTCGCGGCGATCTGGATGCCCGTTTACAAATTCAAGGAAATGACGAGCTTGCCATATTGGGCAACAACGTCAACGAGATGGCGGCTCGACTGGAGACCTTGGTGGGCGAACAATCGGCATCAGCCGAACAAGCTGGAGTCCTGGCAGATGTCACAGCCGCCTCTGTATTTACGGACGAGGAACGCCAACAGGTATTTGCCAAAGCCCTAGGTGATGCGCGCCAACTGCTCAAGTGCGATCGCGTCGTGGTCTATCGCTTTAACGAAGATTTCAGCGGCTACATTGCCAATGAAAATGTGGCTGCAGGCTGGCCGCACGCACTCGACAATGTCATCGCCGATCCTTGCATTCCCGAACAGCTTCTGGAAGCCTATCGCAACGGCCGCGTCGTACCGACCAGTGACGTCAGCATGGCTGGCTTTCATCCCGATCACCGCGCGTTACTCGATCACCTCAAGGTGAAGTCTAACCTGGTGGTGCCGCTGCTCAGTCAGGGAAACCTGTTCGGCCTGGTGGTGGCGCATCACTGCGCTCGTCCGCACGACTGGCAAGAAGGCGAAATCAGCTTCATGCGCCAGCTGGCACTGCAGCTCGGCTCGCTACTCGATCGTATTGCCTTTTTGGACGCGCGCGATATGGAGGCAGAACGAGCACGTTTGCTAAAAGACATCACGGTGGAAATTTCGCAGCTGAATTCGGTCGAGAGTTTGCTGAACGATCTACCTCTCGACAAAGTACGGCAAGGGATCCAGAGCGATCGCGTCATTGTCTATACCTTTGACGAAAACTGGCAGGGCACGATCGTGGCGGAATCGGTGAGGGAAGGATGGCCAAAAGCGATTGGCGCGCGCATTACCGATCCGTGTTTTGCCGACAACTACGTGGAAAAGTACCAACAGGGTCGCGTGCAGTCTACTGCCGATATCTATGATGCAGGCTTAACCGAGTGCCACCTGCAACAGCTCGAACCCTTTGCCGTGCGCGCCAACTTGGTAGTGCCGATTTTGCAAGCAAATCGGCTGTTAGGTCTGTTAATCGCGCATCAATGCTCCGGCCCGCGCGAATGGGAACAAGAGACGACTGACTATGTCACGCAGGTCTCGACGCAGGTCGGTTTCGCCCTCGACCGCATCGACTTGCTCGATCGGCAGATGCTTTCGGAGGAATCGCAACGGCGGGAGAAAGAATTGCTGCAGCGGCGAGCGTTGGAACTGCTCATGCAGGTGGATCCGATCAGCCGAGGCGACCTGACCGTCCGCGCTCAAGTCACTGAAGACGAAATTGGCACCATTGCTGACTCGTACAACGCCACCGTCCGCAGTTTGAGAGAGATTGTGGAACAGGTGCAATCCGCTGCTCAACAGGTTGCCGTTACCACCAACACCAACGAAGTTTCCGTCCGATCGCTCGCCGAGGAATCAGTCCAGCAAGCTACCGATATTGCCGAAGCGCTCAATCGCATTGAAGAAATGTCGGATTCTATCCGCGCGGTTGCGGTTAACGCCGAAGAAGCCGAGACTGCGGTGCAGGTGGCCACCCAAACCGTGCAGCAGGGCGACCGAGCCATGAACCGCACAGTGGATGGCATCCTGGCCATTCGCGAAACGGTGGCGGAGACCTCGAAGAAAGTAAAGCGCTTGGGCGAATCGTCGCAACGCATTTCTAAGGTGGTGAACCTGATTAGTGCCTTCGCCGACCAAACCAACCTGCTGGCGTTGAATGCATCGATTGAAGCGGCTCGCGCGGGCGAGCAGGGTCGTGGCTTTGCGGTGGTTGCCGACGAGGTGCGATCGCTGGCTCGCCAGTCAGCCGATGCTACCGCTGAAATTGAAAAGCTGGTGGCAGAGATTCAAACCGGTACTAACGAGGTGGTAGCAGCCATGGAAGAAGGTACCGAGCAGGTGGTCACGGGTACGAAGTTGGTGGAAGAGGCGCGGCAGAGTCTGACGCAAATTGCTGACGTGAGCGATCGCATTAACGAGTTGGTGGACAAAATCGCCCAAGCAACAGAAGTTCAGTCTCGCGACTCGGAAGTGGTCACCAAAACCATTACCGACGTAGCGCAGGTGGCAAGCAAGACTTCACTCTCGGCCTCCGAAGTCTCCGATTCGTTTAAGCAACTGCTGACGGTGGCGCAGTCCCTGCAACAGAACGTCAGTCAGTTCAAAGTCGAGTAATCTCGCTCGCGATTACAGCTAGCACTTTCTTTCACTTTTCCTTCCGCGCCCCGATTTGAGGTTCGTTCATGACTCAGGCACCTCCCCAGCCCAACCTCTCAAACACGCCATCCGATGATGTCGTCGATCGCCTCACTTCGGAATCTGCACTTCATCGCAATTCTGACCTGTCGCTGGAGCTGGACGGACTGCTCGGGAGCGAGCGCCGCGAGTCTAGTGCCGGGGTCGCGAACGTGACATCTTCCCCCTCCGAGCGCGCTGGATTGGGGATTCAAGTGAAAGCGACGCTGTTGGCGCTCGCGCTGAGCGTCTTTCCTGTAGCGGTTTTAGGCTTTTTAGCTTACCAAGCTGCAGACAGAACCTTGCAGGCTCAAACGGAGCGTTCCGAGCAGGTTGAAGTGACGGCATTGTCTGAAACGGTCAGCGACTACCTAGACGAAACGTATCGCAGCGTTGTATCTCTAGGTCAAGCCGATATTCTGGCAAACCCAAGCATTCGCGATCGACTTACCACTGAAGATAAAGCGAATTTTCTCAATCGAGCGCGGGACAACTCAGGCGGTCTTCTGGCGGCGATCGTCGTTGTCAACTTAGATGGCGATGTCGTGTATCAGACGTCTGGCCCCTCCGTCCCCAATCGCAAAGAATCGGTCTGGTTTAAGGGCGTGGAACGAAGCGGTCAACCCTTCATCGAACAACCTCGTCCCAGATCTGATAGCTCTGCCGAATTCAGCTTTTTCGTCGCAGCTCCCATTCGCGATACGCAAACCAACCAGATCGTCGCTCAGGTTGCGGCTGCAGCTCCCATTGCCAAGCTAGAAGAGCGTATCTCCGAATTCGGACAGGATGCCAGCCAGGAATACGCGGTCGTCAGTGATGTCGGCGAAACTCCTATTGCCTTTATCAGTAAAGATTTGGCTCGCATTGGCGAAGCTCTGGTACGGGACGTACCGAGTTTAATGGATGAAATCGGGTCAGGTTCAGCCTCAACGATGATGAAAGCGGAAGGGGTAGAGACGAACAAATCTCAAATCGTCGCTCGCGCTCCCGTCCCTCCCACCCTAACGGGCGGCTTCGACCCGGAATGGGATGCATTACTGTTCGTCGATCGCTCTCGTGCCTTTACAGCCCAACGTCAGCTGGCCACGACATTCTTCTGGGGAACTTTAGGGGCGGCGGCGATAGTTGCCGCGATCGCCTACGTCATTTCTCGGCGCGCACTACAACCCATTTTGGCAGCAGCACAAGCCGTCGATCGCATTGGTGAAGGCGATCTCAATACGCGCCTCAATGCAGCAGGAAATGACGAACTGGCCGTGTTGAGTTCCAACATCAACCAGATGGCCTCTCGCATGCAGCAGCTGGTCTCCGCACAAGCAAAGTCGGTCGAACAAGCCAATTTATTGGCTGAAATTACAGCAGCACGCGCGTTTACCGAAGAACAATACGCTCAGGTTTTCGAGCGAGCGCTGGCCGATGCTCGCGCTTTGTTAGGTGCAGATCGCGTCGTCATTTATCGCTTCAACGACGACTACAGCGGCTACATTTCAAACGAAAGTGTCGCCGAAGGATACCCAGTCGCCACAGGCGATCGCATTGAAGATGCGTGCATCCCTGAAGCCTTGTTGGCCGCATACCGCGAAGGTCGCATTCAGCCGACAGACGACGTCTTTAATGCTGGGTTTCATCCCGATCATCTCGGTTTAATGGCTCGCTTGCGCATCAAGTCTAATTTGGTCGCGCCCTTAGTCGATCGCGATCGACTGTTTGGATTGCTCGTTGCGCATCATTGCAAAGTCGTCCATCACTGGCAAGAATCTGAAATTGACTTCATGCGCCAGCTCGCTCTTCAGCTAGGGTCGCTGCTAGAGCGGGTAACGTTCCTCGAACAACTGGATCGCGATGCCGAACGGTCTCGCTTGCTGCGAGACTTTACTTTGACCACAGCACAATTAGACTCGGCGGCAGCACTGCTAACGGAATTACCCTTAGATACCGTGCGGCAAGGGCTCCAGAGCGATCGCGTTGTAGTGTATCAGTTTGACCCGCAGTGGCAAGGCACGATTGTAGCGGAGTCGGTAGCGCCGAATTGGCCCGTCGCTTTAGGCGCACAAATTGCCGATCCTTGTTTTGCCGAAAGCTACGTTGAGAAATATCAGCAAGGACGCGTGCAAGCAACGCCGGATATCTACGCAGCAGACCTGACGGAGTGCCACCTGCAACAGCTCGAACCCTTTGCCGTCCGAGCAAACTTGGTCGTTCCCATTCTGCAAGGACAGCAGCTATTGGGCCTGCTGATCGCGCACCAATGTTCGACCCCGCGCGACTGGTCGCAGGAAGATATTGATTTCTTCTCGCAGGTAGCAACGCAGCTCGGCTTTGCCCTCGACCGCGCCGCACTACTCGACAGTCAGCGCTGGTCTCAGGAGCAGTTGCAGCAGCGGGCGCTGGAATTGTTGATGGAAGTAGACCCGGTCAGCCAGGGGGATCTAACCGTGCGGGCCACGGTGACAGAAGACGAAATCGGTACCATTGCCGATTCCTACAACTCGACGGTGAGCAGCTTGCGCGACATTGTGGAACAGGTGCAGGCCGCCTCGCTACAAGTAACTGCAACGACTGGTGCGAGCGAAGCGTCTGTCAGCAATTTGTCTCAAGAAGCCATGCGCCAAGCCGAAGAGATCGCGGCAGCACTGGAACGCATTGAAGCCATGACGCAGTCGATTCGCGAGGTAGCGGCCAGCGCCGAACGAGCGGAAGTGGCAGTTAAGCAAGCAACGGCGACGGTGAGCGAAGGAGATCGCGCCATGAACCGGACGGTGGAGGGAATTCTTACCATTCGCGATACCGTCTCGGAAGCGTCCAAGAAGGTGAAGCGACTGGGCGATTCGATGCAGCAGGTGTCGAAGGTAGTGAAACTCATCGGCTCGTTTGCGGCCCAAACCAATTTGCTAGCTCTCAACGCTTCCATGGAGGCAGCACGGGCAGGAGAAGAAGGTCGCGGTTTTGCCGTGGTTGCCGATCGGGTGCGCGACCTGGCTCGGCAATCTGCCGATGCGACGTCTGAAATCAGCAAAATTGTGGCGGAAATTCAGGCCGAGACCGGCGAAGTGGTAGCAGCCATGGAGTCCGGCACGCAGCAGGTCAGTACCGGCACGCACATTGTCAGCGAAGCGCGCCAAAGCTTAACGCAAGTTGCACAGGCCAGTACCGAGATTTCCGATCTGGTCGATCGCATCGCTCTAGCTGCAGAAGAACAATCCCGCGATTCGGAACTGGTCACGCAAACCATGACGGATGTGGCGGCTGTGGCCGCTCAGACCTCTTCATCAGCAGCTCAAGTTTCCGATTCCTTCAAGCAGTTGCTGGACGTAGCCCAGTCTCTACAGGCAAACGTCAGTCAGTTTAAGGTGGAGTAATTACGCATACCGACACGTTCGTATTGTACCGATCTCGCCCCGATTCATCGAGCCCGCATCATGTCTATCAACTCCGACATTCGCGATCAAGCCTATCAATTCTTCATTGAAGAAGCGCCTGAGTTGCTGCACGTGATCGAGCTGGGCTTGATGGATTTGCGGGAGGATTGCAGCACCGCTAAAGTGCACGACTTGATGCGATCGGCCCACTCGATTAAGGGTGGCGCAGCCAGTGTCGGCCTTGACGGGATCAAGACGATCGCTCACAGACTGGAAGATATTTTCAAAGCACTTTATAGCGACGATGTCGTTATCGATAACGATTTGGAAAGCGCGCTGCTGGCAGCATTCGATCACCTGCGCAACCCGTTGATGGACCAGATTGAAACGGGCTCCTGCGATGCTGCTACTGCTTTAACACAGGCCGAACCGCTGTTCGAGCTCATTGAAGCCAGTCTGGGGGAAGCTTTTACCAGCGCCGAAAATTTCATTCCCAGTTCAGCAGATTTGGGCATCGACATGGCTCAATCTCTGTTTGAAGTGGACGTGCAACAGGGATTGTCTCGATTAAGTCAAGTGCTGGCCACTCCAGATGATTACGAAGTCGCCGGAGAAGTGCGGGCGCAGGCCGAAGTATTCTCTGGATTTTCCGAACTGTTGGGTCTACCTGGATTTGGCGACATTGCGCAGATCATGGCGACAGCAGTAGCCAGCTATCCGGATCGAGCTCTGGATATATTGCGCGTGGCATTGGTTGACCTTCAAGCTGGTCGAACCGCCGTACTATCGGGCGACCGGACTCGAGGTGGCGAACCATCGGCGGCCTTAATCGCTTTGATGCAGGGCAACGCAGCGATCGCCACTGACAACGAAGCCGCACCGACGGCAGAAGCTGACATCACGGCCTCCGATACGGCTGCCCTCGCCGACATTTTTGGCGGAGGAGCTGCTTTCGATCTCGATCTCGCGGCCGAGCCAGCTCCAGCTCCTCCCGTCATCCCAACCGCCAGTGCAGTCCCCGACCTGTCGCCCGAAGCGCTGGAACTGCGTCAGCAAGCCTACCAATATTTTTCTCAAGAGGCCCCCGAGCTCCTGGACGCGATCGATGCGGGGTTGGCTACCTTGCGCGATCGTCACGATACGACCGTGATTCACGAGATCGCGCGCGCAGCTCATTCCATCAAAGGCGGCTCGGCCAGCGCGGGCCTGGAAACCATCCGCGCGATCGCGCTGCGGGTAGAACATATCTTCAAAGCCTTGCACGGCCCCGATGTCAACTTCGACCTCGATCTAGAGACGGCGCTCAAGCAAGCCGCAGCCTGTTTGCGGCAGCCCCTCACCGCACAATTTGCCAGCGGCTCGTTCGATGAAGCGAAAGCGCTGGCAGATGCGGAGCCGATTCTGATTCAGCTTGAAGCGCGCCTGCAGGATGCGATGGCCAATGCCGACAGCTTCATTCCCAGCTCGGCCGACTTGGGCATCGATATGGTGCAGTCATTGTTCGAGGTGGACGTGGCTCAAGGCATCGCACAACTCCGTACTGCCGTAACCGACACCCCGGACAACGCGGCGGCCGTGCTTAAGGCTCAAGCGGACATGTTCTCCGGCTTATCCGAAGTCTTGAGTTTGCCTGGACTAGGCGCGATCGGACAAACCGCCCTGGCAGCCTTGGCCAATCATCCAGAGCGCGCCCGTGAAATCGCCGAACTCGCCCTGGTCGATTATGAAGCCGCTCATGCCGCCGTCATGGCGGGAGATCGCGAACGAGGCGGAGCCCCATCAGAAGCACTTATGGTCCTAGCTGAAGCGGCGCTAGTGGTTGAGGCGGCACCGTCTGAGGATGTCGTCACGGCAGAATTCGATGCAGCAGCAACAGCACTGTTCGGTGCCGAAACCGCTCCTGAGGCGCTCCCCTCAGTAGAAGATATTTTTGCTGCTCCCGATCTAGCCGCCTCAGCCTTAATTGCAGACGTGTTTGGTGGGGCTGCGATCGCTCCGCCCGAATCGGATGCAACCGAGCCCGCGCTCGAGCCAACCCCGATCGAACCACCCGCAATTGTCGGAGAGGAGTTTGCGGCACCAACCAATTTGGCAGAAGCAGTTCAGTCCGTAGCCGATATTTTCGGCAGTCTGCCAACAGCAACCGATCTAATCGCCTCGGCCACTCCATCTTCTGCTGCGAAAGAAGTGTCGACAGAGGCAGCGCCACTGACGTCTACAGGTCAGTCGGCTGCACCCAAGCAAGCTCGGCCGACAGCACGGATGACCGTGCGGGTCGACTTGGATCGACTCGAGCGCATGGACAACCAAGTGGGCGAGCTATCCATCAACCGCAATGGTTTGTCACTGCAAAATGAGCAAATTCAAGCGGCCGTGCGAGAATTGCAAAATCGGTTTGCTCGCTTCCAGAGCATGGCAAACAGCCTGCGCGACCTATCTGACCAAATGGTCGTAGCCCCCGAGCGCTTCGGCATGGGTTTGCGTCCGCTCGACACTGACAGCGACGACTCCACGGCCGATTTTGATGCTTTAGAAATGGACCGCTATGGCGGCCTGCATTCGCTGGTGCTCGAACTGCTGGAAGAAACCGTACAGCTCGAGGAGGCCGTTGGCGATATTGGTCTGTACACGTCGCAGGTGGACAAAACGCTGGAACAGCAGCGTCAAGGGTTAGGTGGCCTGCGAGACGAGTTGATGTGGGCGCGCATGCTCCCTCTGGGTGAAATTCTCAATCGCTTCCCGCGCATGCTGCGCGATCTATCTTCAAAATATCGCAAGCCAGTGGAGTTGAAGCTCACGGGTACGAGCGTGTTGGTAGATAAGTCGGTGCTCGAAAAACTCTACGACCCGATGATGCACCTGCTCCGGAACGCATTCGACCACGGCATCGAACGACCGAGCGATCGCCGGCAAGCCAACAAGTCCGAGAAAGGCACGATCGAAGTTGCTGCGTATTACCGGGGCAGCCAAACCATCATTGAGGTGCGCGACGACGGCCGGGGCGTCGATGTCGATCGCGTTCGCCAAAAGGCCATCGAAAACGGTTTGGTGTCAGCCGAACGAGCCGCAACGCTCTCGCGGGAGCAGATGCTGGATTTAATGTTCGAACCTGGTTTTTCCACGGCCGAATCCGTGAGCGAGCTATCTGGGCGCGGTGTCGGACTCGACGTCGTGCGATCGCAACTGCGTGCCCTTAAGGGGACAGTTTCGCTCGTATCGACGCTCGGGCGCGGCACGACTTTTACGATGCGCTTACCGCTGACGCTAACGATCTCCAAACTCATGGTGTGCGTTGTGGAATCGACGGCGGTAGCGTTTCCGTCTGACAGCATCGAAGAAATTATTATCCCGCAGCCGCAGCAAATTAAGACAATGGGCGAACGGCAGTTCCTGCATTGGCGAGATGATGCCGTGCCTCTCTATCCACTGTCCGAACTGCTTAATTTCACCTGCCCGGCGCCGGACGTTCCTCTTAGTAAAGCTCTGGTGTCCGTCCCAGCTCCAGAAGAGTGGGCTCCACCCATTTTGGTGGTGCGGCAAGAGCGACAGGTCTGTGCCCTACAGGTCGATCGCCTCGTCACAGAGCAAGAATTAGTGATTAAGCCCTTTGGCTCAGCTATCAAGGCACCCGGTTACAGTTTTGGCTGTACGATTTTGGGCGACGGCTCTCTCGTCCCCGTGTTGGACGGCATTGCTCTCGCCAATCAGCGCGAAACTGGCGTTAGAGCTGGCGTTGGGGTGGCTCTGCCTGTCGGTGCATCAAGCGCTGACGAAAACGAAGTCCAAGGTAGCGCCCCGATCGGCGCAGCTCCAGTGGTGCAAGCACCCACGATTTTGGTTGTCGATGATTCGATTACGCTGCGACAAACCCTGGCTCTCACCTTCGAGCGGGCTGGTTACCGCGTACTGCAAGCTCGGGATGGTCGGGAAGCGGTGGAACAGCTCGAACGCCACTCTGCCATTCAGCTAGTCGTGTGCGACGTAGAAATGCCCAACATGAACGGCTTTGAATTCCTCAGTCATCGTCGCCAAAATCCTTCTATGGCTGACATCCCAGTGGTGATGCTGACATCGCGTAGCGGCGACAAACACCGCAAGCTGGCCATGCATTTAGGAGCTAACGACTATTTTACGAAGCCTTATTTAGAACAAGAATTCTTAGCCAAAGTGGATGCACTCCGCCGCAAGCCAGTCGGCACAGCAGCTCTATCGACCCGCTAACTCGCAATTTCATGTATTTCCCCCCCCGCCCTCCTTGCCATCATGAACTCTCAAGCTACTCTGACATCCGATCCTTCCCGGCGAACCGCAACAGGCCCTACCATTCGCGTCGTGGCTTTTCCGCTGCATACTCTCAATTTGGCGTTGCGAGTGGAGTCGGTGGAACGGGTTTTAAACAACGTGCCCATTTACAGCAGCGGTCTGAATAGTTTTGGCATTACCCACGTAGGCGATCGCGAGATTACTGTATTGGATCTGCAGAATCAGCTGTTCCGCACCGCAACTCTATTGCCGAGGCAGGGTAATGATGCCCCTATCAGTCCCTATCTCGTGGTGATTCAAAACTCAGCCGGAGAAGCGTACGGTATCCCCATCAACGCACCGCCCGCTCTGACTGAGATTCCGGCCAATGCAATTCGGATTTTACCGTCGTCTTACAGGCGCTCGGATACTTTAGGCATCGCCAGCCACGTCGCTCAAGTCAAAGGCGACACTGCGCCCAAGACGATCTTTCTTTTAGACGTCGACCGCGTCATCCCCGCGTAAGCCTTCGTTTGTCACCTCAAACCTTTGCAAGAAACCGCCACTTATCACTGCGCTTACTGCAACGAGTCCAATCCCATCTGGATAGACTGGAGCGCTGGCTCCGAGCAGTCTCACATCGAAGACTGTCAAGTTTGCTGTCAACCCAATCGTCTGTACGTCCATCTCGACGAATTCGATCTGACTGCCACAGTCGATAGCGACCCTTTAGAGTAAAAGAGATGGCAGCCGTCAAGAGCTATGGCAGGAGCGGCATTTTTGCTAGTTCAAGAGATATTGGTGTGCCCAAAGAGCAGCTTGAGTGCGATCGCGCACGCCTAGCTGACAGAAAATAGCCGTGAGATAGTTCTTAATCGTGCCTTCCGTCAGATGCATGACAGCAGCAATCTCGCGATTGCTGTGACCTCGTCCGAGAAGCATCAGAATCTCGCGATCGCGATCGGTAAATTCAGGTTGGACTGCATCAGCAGCACGATTAACTTGCGGTTTGAGCTGAGAAAACACCTTGGGTGCAATGGTCGGGCCGAGCTGACTGTAGCCGCGATGGAGGTGACGAATGGCAGCTGCCACTTCTCGGGCGGGAGTGCTTTTGAGCAGATAACCCAGAGCACCTGCCTGTAAGGATTGAAAAATGTAGTCGTCATCATCAAAGGTGGTGAGCACGAGAATCCGGATCCAGGGGAATTTGAGATGGATCGTTTCCGTGGCACGGACGCCATCACAAATGGGCATGCGCACGTCCATTAGAATGGCGTCGGGCTGGGCGCGCTCGACAAGAGCGATCGCTTCGTTACCATGATTGGCTTCGCCCACGACCTCAATGTCATCTTCTAGCGCTAGTAATGAGGCGAGTCCTTGCCGGAAGATGGGCTGGTCGTCGGCTAGAACGATCCGAATCACTTTCCCGCTCCCGCTAACAGAATGCAAATCGACGTCCCGCGTCCGGGCTCGCTGTTGACGGTCATCTGCGCGCCCATCAATTGCGCCCGCTCCCGCATGCCGCGCAGGCCGAACCCAGTGTTCGCTCGGGACAGGTCAAAGCCAATGCCATCGTCGTGAAGCTCAATCTCCACACCAGCAGACGTCACGCGGCCCTGCAGGCAGATGGAGGTAGCGCTGCTGTGTTTGCGGATATTTTCTAATCCCTCTTTGAGGGTGCAATAGAGTTGATGACTGGTTTGCAAAGGCAGTTTGGGCAAGTCAATCTTGACTTCAATCTTGGCATTGCAGGTGTCGCGCAGGTTTTCGGTGAGATGGGTGAGAGCGGCGTTCAGGTCGAAATGCTCTTCGCGCATGGTAGCGACCGCGCGGCGCACGTCGCGAACGGACTGACTGGCGAGGTTTTTAGAGATTGAGATCGCCTGTCGAGCACCATCGGAATTGCGTTCGAATAAGCGCTGCGCTAGTTCGAGCTGCACGTCTAGGGAGGTGAGCGTGTGGCCGAGGGAATCGTGCATGTCGCGAGCGATGCGCGATCGCTCCAGATCTGCGGCTAACACTTCTACTTCGCGAGCGAGCGCTGCGGCTCGGTAGCGACTTTGACGTTCGGACACTACCGTCAAACACAACAGCACGATCGAGATACTGAATATCAAATAAACAGTGATGCTGTTAATCAGGGCATCGAGGATGAGGACGTGCTGTGATGCTTGCAGCATCTCCTCGACGCGATCGCGAACTTCCGCCAGTTGGGCAGGCATCCGCCACGCATACGCACAGTGCCAAAAGACTCCGCTGGCAACAGCCACAGAGATCGCCTCTCGACGACTGAGCAGAAAAACTGACTTAGCCAAGTACAAATAGAGAAATGGATCTAGACCCCAGTCTGTAAACAGGCGGGTGGGCAACAAAAGCCCGATTTCCAACGCAATATAGGCTCGTCGTTGCCAAGGCGATAGCGAAGGGAAGGAAACAAAGCTAAGTAAGGTCAAACACCCAAATACGATTAAGACTAAATAATCCTGTGGCCCCACGTCATAAATCTCATCTGCATAGGAGATCGGTAGAATCATCCTCAGCGTCGCCAATCCCAAAAAGACCCATTCGACATATCGCAATGCCTTGGGAATTGCGCCTGGGGCAATAGGTGGAACTGGAGACTGGCGAACATTCACAATTGCGATCGCCAAGTGACATTGGGCTCATCCTAGAACAAGCGTTCGGGCGATCGTTGTGCCAAACGTCATTTATTTGCATGACTTCGGGCTATCGCTGTCTGCCCCGCAATATTTGTAGAGTGCGAACGTCGCTCTCGAAAGCACTTTTTTCCTGATGAGCCGACATCATCGAAACCATTCAGGTGACGGACACGATGCCGCATACGAGACTTCAACAGCTCGGTTTAGGACTTAAGCTCGCGTTTTTGAGCGCATTGAGCGGTCTCGGCTGGTCAGCCGAGTTGAGTGAAACTCAGCCGCAGCCACCTGTAATTCCAGAGGGGTATGACATGACGATCGCACGAGAAACCACACAGACATCGCACCGCGAAACGCAGGTAGCAGCGAAACTGTCGGCGTTTTTGCAGGCTCACTACGAGACCGGCCTGTTTGCGGGCAGCGTAATGGTGCACCGTAACGGTCAACTCGCGATCGCGGCTGGATACGGTCTAGCCGATCGCGAACGAGGCATTCCTAACACGCCGGATACCAAATTTCGCTTGGCTTCGATTACCAAACAATTTACGGCAGTCGCCGTGTTGCAACTGCAAGAACGCGGCGATCTCGACCTGGAAGCCCCGATCTCGACCTATTTACCGGACTATCCCCAAGGCGATCGCATCACGACGCATCATCTGCTCAGTCACACGGCGGGAATTCCCAATATGACAGACGCGCCAGACTTTGTGGAGTGGGCCCAGCAGCAGCGCTCGCTGCCCGAACTGATGGCACGATTCCAAGATCTTCCGCTTGAATTCAATCCTGGAGAGCGGTACAGCTACAGCAACTCTGGCTATGTCTTGTTAACTCAACTGATCGAAACGATTTCGGGGGTGTCGTATGCGGATTACATGCGCGATCGCATCTTTCAGCCGTTGAGTATGAATCATTCTGGCTACGGACCGGTCGATCGCGTCGTCTCAAATTTTGCTACGGGTTACCAGTTAGTCGACACGAAGGGGAGCGAACGTGCTGAAGATATTAATATGAGCGTTCCCCAAGGAGCAGGGGGGTTATATTCCACAGCCAAAGACATGGCGATTTGGGTGCAATTTCTATTTGGCCGAGAACGCGATGACGCACAAAATGCGGTGTTGAGCGCGAAGGAGATCGCCGCCATGCAGGCACAAATTGCTCCTGTTGCTCCTGATAAAGCACCCAATCTCTTCTACGGCTACGGGCTGATGACCAACATAGAAAACGGTCGTCGGTATGTCGGTCACTCTGGAGGTATCCCCGGTTTTGTCACTGAGCTCATTCACTATCCCGACCTGGAGCTGACTGTTGTCGTTCTGGCGAACTTAGAAACCTCAGTGGTACCCGCTATCACGGACGGACTAGAGGCAATCTCGACGGGGGAAGATTACGAACCACCTCGTAATCCCGAAATTGTAGAAATCAATCCCGCCATTTACGATCGCTATGTCGGCACGTACCAGCTTCTGCCGGAGATGAAACTCGAGATCCGCATAGAAGACAATCGACTAGTAGGACAAGCAACGGGCCAGCCGAGTTTCGGTCTTGCCCCCCTATCAGACACAGAGTTTTTCGCGCGCGTGGCAGCGGCATTCGTCAGCTTTGAATTGAGCCCAGATGGGTTGGCCCGACAATTGACCTTAAAGCAGAACGGTCAAGCACTGGTCGCTCCCAGAATTCAATGAAGGCCCTAGTACCGGCCCAAAATACTGGCGATCGCCTGAGGCAACTCTTCGGGGCGATCGATCAGGCGATCGGGGGCGGATTGGGCTAGCAGCTCGCGGGCATTGAACCCCCAACTGACAGCAACGCTGCTGGTGCGGGCAAAACGAGCGGCGTCAATGTCGCGGGTTTCGTCGCCGACGTAAATGGTGCAACGGGGAGAAAGCTCGTAACGACTGAGCAGGCGACGCATGATCCGCCCCTTACCGAACAGTGTCAAACCGGAATGAACGAAGCTGAAGTAGGACGAGAGCTCGCGAGCGTCTAAAAAAGCCGTCACGTTTTCCTGGGAATTGGACGTGAGCACGCCCAGTACGTGCCCTTCGGCATGCAGTTTTTGGAGAGCCGACTCGATGCCAGGAATAGGATTGAGATGGGGAAGTTCTCGATACAATTCGGAGCGCAGTCGCCGGATTAGAGATGGAATTTTGAGCAGAGGCACTTGCGATCGCCGTAACACTTCTCGCCCGTCGAGACGCTTCAGCTCTTCGAGTTCTGTACGACTAACGGGCTCGTAGCCAAACTCCTCAGCCAGCCGATTGGCAATCTCAACTACGGCATCGAGAGTATCCGCCAAGGTGCCGTCGAAGTCAAACAGGATGGCTGGTTTAGCCATTAAGTCGGTGCCTGTCGAATGAGAATGAGACCTGCAGCAAGAAACAAGCAAAATACTAATAACGGAATCACTGGAGATACTTTTTTACCTAAAAACCAGGTGACGAGATAACAGACCACAATCGCCAGTGAGATGATGAATAAACCACTATACAGCGGGTTCATATTGGCAGTATCTCCGCTAACTGTGACGCACAATCGCAACAACCTCTTCTAGAGTATCGAGAAGATTCCCTATCGCGATCGCCCCCTATCGAAATTCGCAATGCGAGTGATGCTGAATTTGCCATGGGCCATCCAAACTTGCGCATTCATCACGACAGCAACATTCCCGCTTCGACGCAACTTTTAAGTCAATTGCGGTTGGCGATCGCCTCTAACCAATACCCGCCCGGCAGCCGCCTGCCCAGCACGCGCCAATTGGCTCTGCAAACCGGATTGCACCGCAATACCATTGGCAAGGTGTACGCTCAGCTCGGAACGGAGGGGTGGATTGAAGCGCGCGCTGGCTCCGGGATGTACGTACGCGATCGAGATTGGCAAGCAGTGCCAGAACCCACTCTAGCCACCACTCACCATCGAGCCCAACAGATCGTACGGCAGGCCACGGACGAACTCATTGTCCTCGGATATTCGCTCTCGCAGGTGCGAGAGCTGTGGCAGACAGAATGGGATTGGCGCTCTCGCTGCAATGCGCTAGCAATCGTGTGCGTGCCGCAGTCGTCATGGGGAACGGGAGAATCGATCGTGTGGGAACTGTCGCGATCGCTATCTGTACCACTCGAGTTAGTTCCCCTCGAACAACTTCAACCCGTGCTGGTTGGCAATCCTTCAGCTACGGTTATCACCAGTCGCTATTTTGCTGGCCAAGTAGAAGCCATCACCCAAGCACTCTCCGCGCGCACGATTGCCGTTGACATCTATGACTATCAGGCCGAACTCGCAGCCATCGGTGCGGTTGCCCCGGATGGGTGCATCGGGCTAGTTTGCCTGAGTGCCAACATTATGCAGCAGGCCGAAGTCATTATTCGCAGTCGCTATGGTGATGACCTATTGGTGCTCAAGGCTCACCCTCAAGACTTGCAGCAAGTGAGAGCAATGGTGCGATTAGCTGCAACGGTAATCTGCGATCGCGCTAGTCATGCAGTCGTGCGCGCAGCAGTGCGAGAGTCAAGTGCCGACAGAGCGTATTGCCCCAACGTCGTGTGTTGTCCCAACCACGTGAGCGAGCATTCCCTAGAGCGCTTGCGCAGAGAACTGTTGCACAGCCGCGATCGCAGTTCAGCAGATGATCGGGAGAGACGATAATCCGGAGCGAACTTATGCTTTGGTGTGAATGGTTACGCCTTGGTGTGAATAGCGAAATGATGTTCGGGAGCGGGGTAACCAGCTTCGCCAAAGGACTCTCGAATCAGGCGATTGGTATCGAAGTAAACCTGCCAATAGTGCTCGTTATTGCAGTAAGGGCGAACGGCTAATACGGGACCGGCCAGATTAAATTCCAAGACTTCAACATCTGGAGTCGGTTCGGTACAGACGTTATCAATGGTGGCGAGCTTCTGCTTTAGCATGTCGATTGCGCCTTGGGGTTCGACCGAGTGGTTGAGTTGAGCAACCAGATCGACCCGGCGATAGTCATTGGCAGAAAAGTTCTGGATGGTGTCGGAGAAAATTTTATTATTGCCAACAAACGTGAGGATGTTATCCATCGTGTCGATGGAAGTGACGAACAAGCCAATTTCTCTCACAGTTCCCGTGACGCCACCTGCGGTGATGAAATCTCCCACCCTAAAAGGGCGCAGGACGATGAGAAAGGCTCCCGCAGCAAAGTTAGCCAGCAACCCGCTCCAGGCGGCTCCAATCGCAATACCAGCAGCGGCAAGGAGTGCTGCGAAGGACGTGGTTTCAACGCCTAAGAAGCCGAGGATGGCAACGACCAAAACGACGTTGAGCAATACTGACAGCGACGAGCGCACGTACACCAACAGAGTTTCATCAACGTTGTTCTTAGTCAGGGCGCGGGATAGCAGCCGAATGGCCAAATCAATTAGTTTGCGGCCGACAAACCAAATGATGAGAGCAGCAATGATTTTGAGACCGGCAGAGGTCAACAAATTCACAATGGTTTGGACAGTTTCATTCATGACGCTTCAGCGCTCCTTGAGTCGAATTTTCTCACCGGATATCTCTACACAATTGGCAGCAGGTATGACCGCGATCGCCCTCACTGTCTCATCTTGATAAGGTTCGGTTGCGGTCGTTCACGATCTTTTAAGCCACACGTACCCGATACGGGTCGAGTTCATGAGAAGTTCATTTTCTGGGTGTCTTCAACTACTCGAAGGTGGCAGGCCGTGTATCAACGACAGGTTATGTCTGCCATCTCAATGACTCTGGCGCTGCCACACCGTGCCGCGACGTTGATACTCTAGTTCTTCTTCAACCGCGATCGCTAAAGGCGCTCCCCAGTATTTCTCGACTATCCACAGAGCCAAATCGAGACCGGAGGTTACGCCACCTGCCGTGATCAGCTTGTCTTCATCGACAACGCGGGCAGCAGGAGTTTCAACCCCTGCAGTCTGAAGTTCGGCGATCGCGCCGTGATGGGTGGTGGCCGCGAGATCGCCAATGATTCCAGCGGCATTGAGCAATGCGCCTCCGGTGCAAACCCCAGCGATGGTGACGCCAGCCTGTTGCAATTGGATCAAGCCTTTCGCGAGGTCGCCCCGCTCCGATTCCGCCCACGCACCGGCTTCTGCGCGATTGTTCCAACCACCACCCGGTATGACGACAATGTCAGCCGGAGTGTCGAGATCGAGTCGTCCCTGCGGGCGCAGGCTGAGGCCATGGGATGCGGTCACCTCTTCGCGACTGTCGAGGGTGACGAGTTCGACCTGCAGGTCGGCACCCAGTTCGGCAGCGTTGGCGAACACTTCGTAGGGGGCAATCGCGTCGAGTTCGTCAAAGCCATTGAAGATGACAATTTGGATTCTCATGGCGGTTGGTTTCAACCTCAATGGGGTCAACTAGGTACCACGTGCGAGCGGTGGGGGCGGAATAGATGGGCGTGATCGGGGCTGTAAAGGCGCGATCTGCGGTCGGTCGCGGGCGAGTTCGCAGCATGCGGCCAGCAGTTGAGCGCAGGGCTAATCATGTAGAGGACTGTACGATCGAAGCCAGCCGCTCGGGTAAGCTCGGTCATATCATCGAGGCGACCGCAGACGATCGTCTCGTCCGGCCAGCCCAATCGGTAACAGAGCGCGATCGCGGTATCGGCAGGGTAATGTTCCAGGAGCTTGGCTTGGGCTCGGGCTGCATGACGGGCGCTCAGATACAGACATAACGAAGCGCGATGGGAGGCGAGTTTTGCTAAATCCTCGGCTTCGGGAACGGCCGTGCGACCGCTGGTCCGCGTCAAGATGATGCTCTGCACTAGCTCGGGCACGGTGAGTTCGACCCGCAGGCGAGCTGCGGCCAGTTGAAAGGCACTCACCCCAGGTATGATGTCAAACTCAACATCGGCGGCAAGGAGTTGGGCCATCAGTTCGTGGAGCGCGCCGTACAAAGAGGGATCGCCATCCTGCAAGCGAACGACCGCAAGCCCAGCCCGAGCGCGGGCAATCATCAGTGGCACGATAGTTTCCAATACGCGATCACGCGTATCGACGAGCTCTGCGTCTGGGCGGCAGTGTCGTAGCATCTGCTCGGGGACTAACGAGCCCGTGTAGAACACCACGTCAGCAGCAGCGAGGAGCTGTTGGCCCCGCAGCGTAATCAGGTCGGGATCTCCGGGGCCTGCCCCCACGACGTAAACTCGACCTCTAGATTGCGGCAACTGCTCCATCCGCATTCTCCATATGAGTACGCCTTTAGAGTAGTCGCGTCTGCATCGAGAAGACTGCGTTCCTCGCGTTTTCTCCATATCCAGCGCGGGCGAATCGCAGCACAATCTTATGGCTGAGGCAAAATGGAAGCGAGCTGAGGCGTAAGGAACATTTCCCGTGGCCGAGTTTGACTCTACCCCCCGCAGTGAAGAGACATTGACCGATCCGACTGCTCCTGCAGAAAGTAAGACCAGCGATCGCGATACCAACCCCAAAGCTAAGACGAACTCTGAGGCCGACACTGCTGCGGGTGACGACAATCCCTGGGAGCATTGGCAGACCAACCTAGAGCAGCTGCGTCAGCAAGCAGAAGCGGCTTGGCAGCAGGGGGTCGCTCAAGTGCAAATGCAGTTCGATCGCGACTTGCAACAGTCCCGCGATCGCTTACTTTCTGCTGCGATCGCCGCGAAGAACGCTGGAGATATCCAACCCTTGACAACTGCGGCAGCGGCGATCGCGACGGATTCAAAGCTTAATGCCGAACAGCTTGCCGTGGCGATTCGCGACATGCCAACGGCGGCAGAGCAGGCGCTGACAATAACGGCACTGCGTGCGGCTATATTGCAAACAGACTCGCTGCCAGCCCGAGAACGCATGCTGTCTAGGTTGGCTCAGGAGTACGTCGAGAGTGGCTTTCCGCTCATGTTAGATCGCGACGGTACAGCAGTTGAGTGTGAAGCCTCAGCAGCACTGTTGACAGCAATTGTCGCGGTCAAGGCCGCAGAAGCTACGATGGCTGGGTTTTCTCAACTCTTCGGCCAAGGAGATTTGAATAGGCTGTTGCGGACAGACGACAAGCTGCGCCGCAAGGGCTTGAAGCAAAGCACAACCGTGTTACAAGACAGCGCGGACTGGGAAGAGCGGGAATTAGATATCAACACATTGATGGATTTGGATACCGAACTCATCCCGGAAGATCCGGTCTTGGAAATCGCTCATCTCGGCATTCAAGGAGCGCAAGTCGGCGAGTTTTTCGCTAAGCGCTCGCGAAAACTTCTCGGATCGGTCATCTTGCCAGCACCTGCCAGCGCTGTCGTGTTTGCCCTGCAGTTTTTGACGAGCGATCTAGTCCTCGGAGTCAGCAATACCGTGGGGTCGTCGCTGGAGAATACGAGCGCTCGTCGTCGCATTCAACTGCTGTTGGAGTCCTTACCTGAAGTCGAGCGAATTCCCACTCCAGAGCAGTTTTGGGCAGCAAGTGATAAGACGCTCGTGCAGTGCGATCGCTTTTTATATCCGTTGTTAGCCCAGCAGTTAACTAGCGTTGCCGGGGCGATCGATCCGCAACTACGCAACGTCAATCTCAATCGTTTGGGCCGACAGTTCAATCAGCTCAATCCATTGCAGTTCCTGCAAGGGTGGATGAACGGAGAATGGCTGGAACAATGGCGCAATGGCGTTGAGACGTTAAGCGCGCAATATCCCAAACTGGAGTCATTACAACAGTATCGTGTCGGAATTGAGCAAGCCGCCAGTGTGGACCGCTTGATGGATCAAGCCGTTGCCTTACGGGAAGCGGCACTCGCGCTCGATTCCGAACTTGCCGACGATCTACCCGCAGCAACAACTCGTTAACAAGTACTCGCAACGGTGGCGTATTTGAACTGGAAGTCTCCTGCCGCTAAGCATTCGAACTATTCGCACAGTGGAAATTTCACCTAATGCAGCAATCAATCGCTTGGTTGCCGTATGTTGACCTTTGCCTCTAGATTTAAAGGCTATCTTTCCGCACCACCAACCTGAATATTGCGGACGCGAACGGGGACGCAAGCGTGAGTCATTTGGGCAATTTGCATCGGTTCGCCTTTGCCGCAGATGTGCGTGCCAGTTTGCTCTCTCTCCGAGGCAGGACCGATTGCGTCCACGCTGTTCCAAAACTCAGTCGTCATGGCATGGTACGTCACGTCCTTGAGCATGCCGATAATGCGACCATTTTCGATTTGCCAGAAGGCATCACCGCCAAACTGAAAATTGCGTCTTTGTTGGTCGATGGAAAAACTACCCACGCCATCGATGAGAATACCGGACTCGGTATCGGCAATCATTTCCGCTAATTTGGCCGTATGGCCGCCATCGTCTGGCCCTGCCTCCAGACCCAAATTAGGAATGCGCACCATCGGCACGCTGGCCCAACTGTCGGCAAAAGCACAGCCATTACTACGATCGCGCCCCAGTCGATGCGCCGTCTCGCGATCGCATAAGTAATCGTTCAGCATGCCATCTTTAATCACGTGCCAAGACTGAGCGGGTACGCCCTCTGCGTCATAAGCAACTGTGCTGCGTCCGCCTGCCTGCTGACGATCGGCTACAAAATTCACCCACGGCGCTGCGTACTGCAGCTGATGCAATTTATCGGTGGTGGCAAAACTAGTACCGGCAAAATTGGCTTCGTAACCGTACACGCGATCGAGTTCGAGAGGATGGCCGACGGACTCGTGAATGGTGAGGTAAAGGTGGCTGGGTTTGAGTACGAGGGTGCTGCGGACGCCCTGCGGACCTTGAGGCGCGTTCACTTTCTCGATCGCCTCTTCTGCAACGCGCTCTACCTGACCGACTAAGTCATCGCGGTCGACATGTTCGTAGCCGATATTAAGAGGCGGGCGCTCGTAGTTACGCTGCTGAGCGTCGCCGTTAGCGATCGCCGTACAGCCAAAACCGGGATATGTGCGGTAAGTCGTTTGCGCGATCTCGGAGCCTTCGGTCGAAGCAAAGAAGGTCTCTTCCCGCGCGAACTGCAAAAACGCATAGGCTTTTTTCACGCCGCGATCGCTGTAGCTCAGCAGGCGATCGGTCAGATGCAATAGTAAGTCGGCTTTCTCGGTTAGCGGAATGGAGAACGGATCGATGTGGATTGGCGTACAATACGTATCTCGGTGGGCCACCTCGGGAGCTAAATCCACTCTCGTTTGCCGCACCCAACGACTGGCTTTGGCAATCGCGATGGCTTCGTCCACCACCCGCACCACTTCTACTGGTTGGCGATGCGGACTGGCCGCAAACCCCCACGCCCCATCCCACAGCACTCGCACGCCAAAACCAGAACTTTCTCGATCGCTAAGACCGCTGAGAGAGCGATCACGGGCCATTAAATTTTGCTGACGATAAGCACAGACGCGAATGTCGCCGTACTCGCACCCTGACTGCCGTATTTGCGCGATTGCCAGAGCTGCTAGTTCGCTAGCCGCGATCGCTGCGGTCGTTGCCGTACGAGAAACAATATTAACCATGACAAACGTCTATTCAGGTAGTGGTGTGGTGTTTAGGGCAACTGACATTGAGCCAGGAGACACAGCGGCCTAAGGTAACATTGTGGCTTAGATGCGCTGGGCGATCGCGATCTGGCGAGTGAGTTACCCTGGCGCTACGCGAATATCGGGCTTGACGATCGCTCGTCAAGCAGCACCCCATAAGTTGAACACCGGGAGATCGTGGCATGTCAAGTAATGAGCCCACGCTGATGTTTACCCCCGAGCAACTAGCAGCGGGGAGCCTGGATGAAACACGCGAAGAATCTGAAGCAACGAATGGCTACGTGTTAGCAATTGACGATAAGTCTGAGCCACAGACGTACTTGCTCGATGACGAGATGTATACGGTGGGCCGCACTGATTCTTGCGACGTGCAGCTTTCTAACCAGTTTGTCTCTCGTCAACATGCTTATCTCAAGCGCGTGCCGGTCGAAACTGAAGAATTCACCTACGAGCTCGTGGAAGGAAATTCTCAGGGTACGGCGAGCACCAATGGCGTGTTCGTAAATGGCGAACGGGTGCAATCGCGATCGCTCTGTAGTGGCGATGTCGTTCATTTCGGTCCCGAAGTGAAAGCCTATTTTTTCCAGGTGGCGCCTCGCATAGGGCGGGCTGCCACGCGAGAAGGCCATACGGCCTTGCTGAACGAACAAACCGCCCAAACGCAATTGGCCATTCACTTCGATGCCATGCTCGAGCGCATTGCCGATCGGGTGCGGGACAGCTTAGACGAGCAGCAGATTATGCAGGCTGCGGTGAGGGAATTGGCACTGGCTCTGGACGTACCGTGCTGCAATGCGGGCGTGTTCGACTTCGACCAACAAATCTCGACCGTGCATTACGAATATGCATCTGACTTAGCACCATCGCATCGCGGCATGGCGCTGCAATTTTCCGATTTGCCCGACGTCTACAATCAGTTGCGCGACCGTCAATTTTTTCAGAGCTGTCCGTTAACGACCGACCTACTTTCGGTGCAGCCACCGCAAAATCAGCTGGCCTTTCCAGTCGCTGACGATAGCGGCGTCATGGGAGACCTGTGGCTGACGCGTCACGCTGATTTAACCTTTAGCGATAGCGACATTCGTCTGGTGGAACGGGTGGCCACGCAATGCGCGATCGCGCTGCGGCAGGCACGTTTGTACCGCGACGGCCAATCGCAACTGCACGAGCTCAAACGTTTGAACCAGCTCACTGACGACTTCATCCACACGGTGTCTCACGATTTACGCAAACCGCTCACCAATATGAAAATGGCGATGCAAATGTTGCGGGTCAGTCTGGATAGTGAACTCTCAGGGCGCGAAGTCGCATCTGAAACCGAGGCCGAACAAGGACGCATCGCTCGATATTTCAAGATTTTGGACGACGAGTGCGAGCGAGAAATTGGCATCATCAACGACTTGCTCGATTTGCAGCAAATGTACGAGCGCGTCGGCAGTACCGACAGTGAGGTGTAGGGGTTTGCCGCGAAGCTTCGTTCTCATGCGTGGCAAGCTCGCGCCTGGGATGCGGTTAGTCCCTTAGTACGCAGTCAGTCGTTCTTTCAAAAACGCGATTAAATGACTGGCAGCACCTTTGGTGAGTCGCCGTCGTTCCAATTCCTCCGGCACGGTCGTCCCTTGCAAAGCATAAAAATCCGACAGGGCTTCGGCCGATTCGACGTGACGCAGGCGATCGCTGAGGCGCTCGTGGAGTTCGAGGTCGAAGTAGGCCAAACGACGCAGCAAACTGCGAATGTAGCTTTTCTGAGATTCGCTAGCGGGATGCTGCCGCCAGTCGGCAGTTTGATCCAGCAGGATCGTTGTGAAGCGCAGGTGACGTTCGATCCACTCGTCGGCAATCTCGACCAAGTGATGGAGGGAAGGGGCAGCCGCTAATTCCACCATCTTGGTTTTGCTAATCCACAGCAGCGTGGCCCCCGTGTCAGCCGTATAGCGAATTTGCAATAAATCACCGCTGTAGTCTGGCTCTTGTTCGGGAATCTTGACGAACCAGCAGCCTCCTGCCAGCGGCGTCCAGCCATATCGACTGGGCAAGGCGGTATCCGCGTCGAGCAATAGATCGATAATGATGCGATCCATTCGCTGCAACTTTTCTGTTTCCTCGCGCAGGCGGCAAATCTCCGCTTCTTTTTGAGCTTTGGCTTGTTTGGCAGCCCCCAGCTGGCTCAAATCCACTGTCGGCGCCAGTCCAAACAAACGGTGGACATTTTGGAGTTTGTGACGTTTGGTATTGTCGGCGATATCGAGAACCAGGCAATCTTTTTTGCCTCTAGCTTTGCGCGTCCCCCGCCCCACAATTTGCGAGAACAGCAGTGACGACTGCGTCGGCCGCGCCATAACCAAACACTGAAGCTGCGGACAGTCCCACCCCTCCGTCAAAACCTGGCAATTGGTCAAAATTGAGATCTGCCCGGATTGAAACTGTTCTAAGGCCGTTTGCCGCTGTTGCGGAGTTTGTCGCCCGTGAACGGGCAAAGCGGGAATCTGAAAAGAGGTGAAGGTTTCGGCCAGTGCGATCGCGTGCTCCACCGAGACGCAATAGGCTACTGTCGGGCGGTTTTCGCCGAAACGCATCCAGCTTTCCACCACCATCTGATTGCGATCGCTACAGTTGACGGCTCGATCCAAATCGCTGACGACAAAGTCTCCTTGCCGCGAGCGCACGTCGTCCAGGTCGAGTTGCGTTTCGACGCGTACCACCCGCAAATCGCAGAGATATTGAGGAATCAAATCCGCTAGCGATCGCGTAAAGCACAGTTCGTCAAAAACTTCTCCGAGTCCCACGCTGTGGTTGCGCTCGGGCGTAGCCGTCACGCCCAAACATTTGGCCCCTTTGGACGTGAGGGTATCGATCGTCGCCTGCCAGCTTTTCGCCGGAGCGTGATGCGCTTCATCCACCACCACCAAGCCGATATGAGCCGGGTCGATAAGGTGGAGACGCCGATACAGCGATGGAATACTTGCTACCACGATCTGGCGATCTATCTCCACCTGCTGGCGCCGGACAATGCCGATCTCAACTCGGGGCCACGCCTGTCGAATTTTGGCAATCGCCTGCTCCAAGAGTTCTTGACGGTGGACGAGTACGACCCCCTGTTTGTCCGTGCCGCACAACTGTTGCCGGAGCAATTCGGCAAACACCACGGTTTTGCCCGCCCCCGTGGCCATTTGCATCAAGGCGCGATCGACGCGTTGCCAACTGGCAGCTACTGCCTCTAGAGCGAGCTTTTGGTAAGGCCGTAACTTCATAGTTCTATACATAGCACCCCACTTCCGATGCTGTTGCGGTAGCCGCGAAGGCCGAGGTGGGTTTGAATATCAGTAGTGTCGCTCGCGTGCTCCGTGCTCTGAACCCCCGATATGGATACCAAGCCGCTCAAGCTCAGCTATGAGGTCAACTTAGAACCAGGAGAACCTCTCGTCTTGCCGCCTTCCCTCGTGAATGTGGGGCCGGGACATTGGGTTGTGACAGTCGAGCCGGTTGATGATGGCTCTCCAGTGACGGGGCAAGCATCGGAGCGAGACTTGTCGTCGGCTGCATTTGCCGTCGTGAAACGGGATGGATCCCAAGAACCATTCGATCGCAACGCGATCGCCAGCGACATTGTGCGGGCTTGCGCCGGTATTGCCGTGCAGCCCGAAGCGATTTCTAGCTTAGTGGAAAATATTGAAGAGCGCTTACTCCGCCGTAACGCCCGTCACGTCAAGGCGGAAGATATCAGCGACATGATTTTGGGCGGGCTGCAGGAACTAAGCGATGCAGCTTACATTCGATACGCTCTCGGTCAGCGCGAGCTTTAAATCGACTGAAGAGGTGGATATTCAAGCTTGGCCGGTTGCCATTGCCCGCACAATATCTCCCCGCGTAATCACGCCAGCAAGTCGGTTGTCGGTCGTCACGATCAATCGATTGAGTCGCTTTTCGTGTAGGAGATGAGCGGCTACCGGCAGCTCCACATCAGCCGATATCGTTACAGGGCGATCGCTCATCACCTCTCCGACGGTTTGTCCGAGGGCTTTGTGCAGTTCGCGGTTGTGCTGAGCCGGATTCTGCAGGTACACCACTAAATCCAAAAACATGACAAAGGGAGGTGTCGTAACCCCTGACTCTCGCACCATCAAATCATCTTCAGAAAGGACCCCTACTACCTTTCCGGTCTCATCAGTCACGGGTAAGCCGCCGATTTGTTTGTCTGCCAACAACTGCAAAGCGTCTTGAAGCGAGGTATCCGGTTTGACTGCGATCGGGTCGCGAGTCATGACATCTGCAACAGTTAAGGCCATACCGAGTCAAGAGTTTGAAAGAGCGCATCTATATTGTACGAGGCTGGCTGTCACAAGCCGTCGTGCATTTCGGAAAAGAGTCAGCCACTCTGCACGACCTATCAATAAGACCTTGCAACAGCCCCAGACAAATGCCATCTCCCCAATTGACATATTGAAGCGGAACGTTTCTTTATACTTAGATTAACGCACTATTTGTTTCTCAGTCATCTTGTATCCTCACAACAATTTTGAGTTAAATAGATGAGATCAAAACACAGTCAACCTGCATCTATTCAACTGAGTTTCTAACGTCAATTGGGATCCTGAACGCAAGCAGAATTCTAAATGCAAGCAGAATCCTGAATGTTCGTACATTAACGGAGCAAACTCATACCGCGTTTCAACATCAAGTTAACCGAGATACACAAAGTCGCTCGTACTCAGAACAACATCCTGAGCATAAGCAATCACTTCATGAGGACCGTTAAAGGGATTTCGCAATACGATCTTGGTGTCCGAGCCGGACGATCCGAATCCGTAGTTGCCAACATAAAGTATGTAGTCAGCTTGGTGACCGTCAACTTCAATTTGGTCGTAAACGCTGCTGAAGTCTTTAATTAGGGCGTAGTCAGACGTGCCACTACTGTAGAGCTGACCGTCATTGTAAAACGTCTTCGAACTCGTACCGAGGATGAAGCGATCGCTGCCGGAACCACCTGTCAACGTATCGATCTCGCCACTTCCATAAGTACTACTATCTACTCCCCTAAGGTAATCGTTGCCCGCATCTCCGTATAGATTATCGTTGCCGGACCCGCCGTAGAGATAGTCGTTGTCCGCCTCGCCTCTAAGGTAGTCATTGCCAGCTTCACCAAACAACCAGTCATTGCCGGAACCGCCATAAAGGTCATCTGCGTCCGAGCCGCCGTACAGTTCGTCACTGCCCGAATAACCGTAGAGATCGTCGTAACCCGAGCCACCGAAAAGGAAATCGTACTCAGAGCCGCCGTTTAAGTAGTCGCTACCCGAGCCCCCGTAAAGCCAGTCGTGGCCCTCATCTCCCCAGAGATAATCAATGCCAGACTCTCCATAAAGCGAATCATTCCCGTCATTGCCAGACAGAAAATCGTTATCCGCTCCCCCATAGAGAAGATCGTTGCCCGAGCCTCCAAGTAAGTTGTCAATCCCCGAATCGCCGTGCAGTTGATCATTGCCGGCCTCACCATAAAGAACGTCGCGATCGAAGCCGCCGTATAACCAGTCATTTCCGCCACGACCGAAGAGCGTATCGTTGCCCGAATCGCCGTAGAGCGTGTCTGAGTCAAACGGAAATATGTCTGTATAAGAATGCGTGTCGCCGATGATAGAATCATTGCCGCTACCACCGTGTAGGGTATCTTTTTCAGTGCCGCCAATGATGGTGTCGTTTCCCTCATAGCCGAACACTTGCCAGGCAATGTTCAGATGATTGACAAGTATGTAATCCGCGCTCGAACTACCATAGTGAATGTTGTACATGATGTCCTCTCTGTAGATACGTAAGTGAATACGTATTGCTAGATTTGAGGAGTTATAGGACAGAATCGTTTATATTATGCAGTTTCATATTACTAGCGAGCTTATTGAAACAGGCTGATATTCCAAGTCATTAGAAAGAGAGCGCAGCTTTATTTACATCATTTCTGATTTTACTAAAGCTGTAGCCAGATCTCGAAAATCACAAGATTTGCCTCTTATAAAGCTGGATATTCAAGCAAGTCTTAGAAGTGCTTAGAAAGAAGATTTTAGCTCTTCCAAGATCTCTGTCAAATATAAGTGTTCGAGCTCTAGTCTTGCGTATTGGGCAAAGACTGAGAGGCCACCGTGACAAATTCACGGGCGAGATCGGTCGGTTCAGACTCGCTCTTCTCCTCACCAACTTTCAGCCAGCCGCGCCGCACCAAAATGAGGTAGAGCGACGGCACGAAGAAGAGCGCAAGTAATGTGGCCCCGCCCAAGCCACCCGCGATCGCGATTGCCAAAGGCGGCCAAAAACCGGAGCGATCGAACAGGAGTGGGATAAATCCGGCGATCGTCGTCAGCGTGGTGGTGATGACGTGACGAGTACCTCGAACGACTACATTTTCAATGGCGACTGGATTACCTTTGCAGGCTTGCTTCTCGCTACGAATGGCGGTGATGACGACGATGGAATCGTTGATAGCTAAGCCAATCAGACCTAACGTGCCCAAGATGGCTGTAAAGCCGAGAGGATACCCAAACGTTTTGAGCGCGAACAAAGACAAGCCGACAGAAGCAGCGGCGATCGC
>JBCBVC010000008.1:0-49606 GCA_039817845.1 Cyanobacteria bacterium J06642_2 | reverse complement strand
GGCTTGGGCGATGCCGTATTCTCAGTGTTCAACTTTACGGATGCGATTGGCACCTCGAATAGCGACAGCATTGTTGGAGATGACAACGACAACGTGTTCGGCGGCAGCGAAGGCAATGATGTCTATGACGGTCGAGGTGGTGACGACACCGTCGATTACAGCAATCTATCTGAGAAAGTGACGCTGAAAGCGGTCGGCGAAATCGACAAGGGTGCAGCTGGAACGGACGAAATTTTGGCAATCGAGACGATTATCGGTGCGAGCGGTCAACGGAATTTGATTGATGGCACGGTTGCAGGCGGTGGTCCGGCCAGCTTCGATATTGATTTATCGGCCAATAGCTTAACGGTTGCAGGTATCCCTGGCTTGGGCGATGCCGTATTCTCAGTGTTCAACTTTACGGATGCGATTGGCACCTCGAATAGCGACAGCATTGTTGGTGACGATACCGACAACGTATTCGGCGGCAGTCGGGATGACGATCTTCTCGACGGCCAAGGTGGTATCGACACGGCTGATTACAGTGATTTAGGGCAGGCTATTACCCTCGAACAGCTTGGACTTATCAACAAAGGCAGTGCAGGCACCGACCAAATCCTCAATATTGAAACCATCGTTGGAGCAGAGGATCGAGACAATACTATCGATGGCTCCACTGGTACTAGCGGCGTCACGTCTTTTGAGGTCGATCTTTCTGCTCAGAGCCTAACTGTTCGCGATATCCCAGTATTAGGAGATCAAAGCTTCACAGTTGAGAACTTTGTCAGGGTTATTGGGACTTCTAACGCTGACGATATTACCGGCGATGGTGGTGATAACTTCCTAGACGGCGAAGGCGGCGGTGATATCCTCATCGGTGGTGGTGGGGACGATCGCCTGCGAGGCAGATCCGGTGACGATACCCTAGTGGGTGTCGATCCTACAAGTGCGACTCCGGGAGCTGGTGAGGTCGATCGGTTAGTGGGTGACAACGGCGCAGACACCATCGTTCTGGGGGATGGCACAAACGTGTTCTACTCCTTTAGCGGTAATGGTGACTTTGCTGATATTCGAGGCTTCGTGTCTGGTACGGACACCATTGAACTCACTGGTAGTTTGGGTGACTACTTTTTCAATGGGGACAACACGGAGATTTTCTTGAATAGCAACAACGACCTGATTGCTAGGTTCACCAATGGTGCTTTCGATCCGAACGTTGATTTCTCGTTTGTCTGAGTGGGCTAGTCTTGCGGCAGTGTTGCTGTAGCTGTCTGCCCCGAGCATCTTAGTGAAGCCATATCTAGGTTCAGCTTGGATGCAGAATTGCGGAGCTGAAATGTTCTGAGCAACTTGTCGGTCGTACGAAAAAAAACAGTTCGATACAAAAGTGGGGTCACCAAACCCCACTTTTGCTATTTGCATGAGCGGGTTCGGAGTTCTGGTCTAGTAAGGCGAATGCTCGACAGTAAGCGAGTAATCTGTTCGTTGGATATCTCAGTTTAGACAGAAAGATATCGGCTCGATCTGTGTTGTGGATGGTTGAGATGTTGAGTGCAACTGAGTGGTTGCCATGTTTGTGGTTGGAGCTTTCATAAGCTGTAAGAACCAATCAACGGTTTGAGGCTGGAGCCAGCCGCGCCCGATCGCTTGTTCGCCGAGACGGAGCCCGGATGTAGTTTGTTCGGATAGCAAAGTTAGTAACTGTTTTTCGGAGAGTAGAGCTGCCTCCGTCAAGAAATCTCCTAATCTTTGTTGTTTGGTCAAACGATTGTTGGAGATGTGGCGGCTTCGTAAGAAAAATGCAATGGTTTCTGGTTTTGCCCATCCCTGCTGCCGCACGATTTCGCCAAACAGGCGTTCGGGATGTTGGTGTTGTTCTTGGAGTACGCTTTGCACTTGCTCAGAGGAGAGAATTCCAGCTTGTTGCATGAGTTGGCCGATGGGCTGCAAGTATCTACTGGTGGATGTATTGCGTTGGGAACTCGGGACCGCGGGGGTGGAGACAGAGTCGAGCTCGCCACCTGGCCAAACAGTTGCTAATGCGGACAGAATGGGAGCGCGATAGCGACCGAGCTTCTGCTGTAGGGCTAGCCAGACGAAAGGTAGGTCGTCAACTAAATAGCGCTTCCAGAGGCGGCGCGGTTCGGAGACGAGTCGAAAGAGCCATTCCAGGCCAGTGTGACTGAACCACTGCGGCGATCGCTGCTTGTGACCGGCTTCGAAATCCAAGGTGGCTCCAATTGCGAAGACGATCCGGACGTGCTTGAGTTGTGAGCGGTACTTGGCAATCCACAGTTCCTGTTTGGGCGAACCGACGCCCACGGCCAGTACGGTGGCCTTAGAACGGTTAATGGCATCGACGATCGCTTTGCATTCAACGTCGTTGGCCTCGAAACCATAGGAAGGGGAATGGGCCGCGATCGCCATGTTTCGGCCTACTTTGGCGTTGATGCGATCGCGAGCTACGCATGCTACTCCTGGGGCTGCTCCGAGCAAAAACATGGTGACGGATTCGTCGTAAGCGTAGTGCGTGTAGAACTGGGCAAAGAAATCAGAGCCGGACAGTTTTTCCTGCAGGGGTCGATCTAGCCAGCGGGCAGCGTACATCAAGACCTGACTGTCGCATATACGGTAGGTGGCGCTGCGATAGGCCTGATAAAACTCGCGATCGTGCTGCAAGCGCATGAGGTGATCGACGTTGGGCGTGAAGACGACTCCACCTTCTTGCAGTTGGTCCAGCAATTCTGTACTGGATAGGTTGTCGATCGCGATGTTGAGAATGTTGACCCGATTCACTACCTGCGGCATCTTTCGCTCTCGCTATGCATTCAGCTCGAACTGTCATGGGGCTACTGCTAACTAGATGCACGGGCTCTTCCGTACTATTCGGCACGAATGAGCTGGGACAACATTAGATAGTCAGCAATCTCATGTAAATGGATTTCCCCGAGCGAGGTAGACTCCTCTGATATGGAAAGGACCAATATGCTGCTGAAAGCAAGGGAAACCTGGGCTCGCACCATGTATTACGAGGGTTTTTGCTCAAGTGAATTTACTAAGATAGAAGGTAACACAAATATCTCGTGCGGAGAAGCTGATTTCTGCTTGTGTGATATTTCTGTCTCATGTGTTGAGCGTTGGGCTCAATTACTGCGTGAAAAAGTTATGAAGTAGCAAAATAATTCGCATTTGAGCGCGATCGCTTTAGGGCTGTTGCGTGGATATAGGCAGGTTCGAGCTTGGGTTGGTTCGTGCTGGTCTATTTTGAAATGCTGGCGATCGCCTTTCGCTCCATTGAGCTCGGTACGGACCATTGAGTTAGATATGGAGCGTGCATGTGAGGTGCGATCGCTAAATGCTCTTCTAAACACAATGCCACGCCTGTGTAAGTGAAGGTGACTTCGTTCCCAGCGGAACAATAACAAAATTACGATGCTGACGGCACTTCGGGAGGATCGTTTCGGTGAGACCAGATGACTAAGATTCTGGCTAGTATTTGGGCTCTTTCGTCGCGAGATAGGGTTGTTTGGGTTGCTGCTAATCGTGCAACCCTCCAATGCTTTAAATTCGCATAGGCCTCAGCAATCCGACTCAACACGCCCGCTTGGGCATTTGAGTTTTGGATGTTGGTGGCGACTTCAAGCGCTCGGGCGAGAACCTCGACGGCACGCACGCTATCTTCCAGACTGATATAGACCTCGGCAATCCAACTCAACACGTCCGCTTGGTCAGATGAGTATTGGATGTTGGTGGCGACTTCAAGCGCTTGGGTGAGAACCGCCGTGGCACGCACACTATCTTCCAGACTGGCAGTGGCTGCGGTAATCCCCCTCAACGCACCCGCTTGGTTTCCTGAGTTTTGGATGTCGGTGGCGATCTCGAGGGTTTGAGCGAGAACCACCGCGGCACGCACACTATCTTCCAGACTGACAGAGGCCGCGGCAATCTCGCTCAACGCAATCGCTTGGTTTTCTGAATCTTGGATGTCGGTGGCGATCTCGAGGGCTTGGGCCAGAATCTCAGCGGCACGCACGCTATCTCCTAGATTTGCATAGGCCTTGGCAACCCAGCTCAACACCATCGCTTGGTCAGCGGCACGCTTGCTAGCCTCAAGACTGCCAGAGGGTGCGGGAATCCTGCCCACAAAAAACGCTTGTGGGCGGGATTCTTGGATATCGGTGGCGACTTCGAGAGCTCGGGCCAGAATCGCCGCGGCACGCTCGCTATCTTCCAGGCTGGCAGTGGCCTCGGCAATCCGACTCAACACTACCGTTTGGTCACCTGAATATTGGAGGTTGGTGGCGACTTCGAGAGCTCGGGCCAGAATCGCCGCGGCACGCTCGCTATCTTCCAGGCTGGCAGTGGCCTCGGCAATCCGACTCAACGCACCTGCTTGGTTTTCTGAGTTTTGGATGTCGGTGGCGACCTCGAGAGCTTGAGCCAGAACCGCCGCGGCACGCTTGCCATCCTCCAGACTGATATAGACCTCGGCAATCCAACTCAACACGTCCGCTTGGCCACCTGAATTTTGGAAGTTGGTGGCGACTTCAAGCGCTTGGGTGAGAACCGTCGTGGCACGCACACTATCTTCCAGACTGGCAGTGGCTGCGGTAATCCCCCTCAACGCACTTGCTTGGTTTTCTGAGTCTTGGATGTCGGTGGCGATCTCGAGGGCTTGGGCCAGAACCGCCGCGGCACGCTTGCTATCTTCCAGACTGACAGAGGCCGCGGCAATCTCGCTCAACGCACCTGCTTGGTTTTCTGAATCTTGGATGTCGGTGGCGATCTCGAGGGCTTGAGCCAGAACCTCCGCGGCATGCTTGCCATCCTCCAGACTGGCAGTGGCCTCGGCAATCTCGCTCAACGTACCTGCTTGGTTTTCTGAGTCTTGGATGTCGGTGGCGACCTCGAGAGCTTGAGCCAGAACCGCCGCGGCATGCTTGCCATCCTCCAGACTGGCATAGGCCTCGGCAATCCGACTCAACGCACCTGCTTGGTTTTCTGAGTCTTGGATGTCGGTGGCGACCTCGAGAGCTTGAGCCAGAACCGCCGCGGCACGCTTGCCATCCTCCAGACTGGCATAGGCCTCGGCAATCCCCCTCAACACAATCGCTTGGTCTCTTGTATTCTGGATGTCGGTGGCGACCTCGAGAGCTCGGGCCAGAACCGCCGCGGCACGCTTGCTATCCTCCAGACTGGCCGTGGCCTCGGCAATCCCCCTCAACACAATCGCTTGGTCTTCTGTATTCTGGATGTCGGCGGCGACCTCGAGAGCTTGGGCCAGAACCGCTGCGGCACGCTCGCTATCCTCCAGACTGGCCGTGGCCTCGGCAATTTTGTACAACAGAATCGCTTGGTCTCTTGTATTTTGGATGTCGGTGGCGATCTCGAGAGCTTGGGCCAGAACCACCGCGGCACGCTTGCCATCCTCCAGACTGGCGGTGGCCTCGGCAATCACCATCAACGCACCCGCTTGGTCTTTTGAGTCTTGGATGTCGGTGGCTAGCTTGAAAGATCTTTTCCAGTCTCCGTTTGCGGTAAATGCTTGAATAGCAGCAAAAGAAGCCTCATTTCTGCCAAGACTCCACCGAAAGAGAGCTCTACTGCTCTGCCATATTTGTCCGCCCGGACTTCCTAACCACGCAAAACCCATAACCCACAGCAAGGCTATTGCGGCAGCAACCCAAGCCCCCCACTGTAGCCGACGGCGACTCCCACGCAATAACTCCTCTTTCTGCCGCTTTTTTGTTCCCCAAACTAAATAAGGCCGCTGCTGCTCGATCTCCGACAATTCCCCCAACCCCAGTAAATACCGCCGCGCCTTCCCATTCGCCAGCCATTCATTCACTCGCTGATCTAGCAACTGATTGGCCCGACTCGCCCGATCCAATTCCCGACCCGCCACTCGCATCAACGCCGGAATTAACCGCTCGTGAGCCAACTCGTATCCCCATTCTGCTTGCCCGCGCACGGCCGTCACCAACCTGACATCAGCCCGTTCCAACCATCCCAACGCTTCAGCCACTTCCTGTCGCAGCAACCTCCCGCCCAATGTCTTCACCACCTCATCAGCCGTCAGCACCCCTGCCCTCGTATTTCGGTCCAAATCCGTCAGTCCCAACATCACTTGCAACGTGCCCTGAAACCGACCCTCCAACTTACGCGGCTCCAACGCTCGCTCCAAAAACCGAGTCAATAACCCTTCAATCCCTCCCAACTTGCCAAATGCCTGCCGATTAAATGCCCGTTCCTCCATCACCCTCTGCCCAGAAACCATCCAAGCAAACACCTGCACGTCCACTGGCGACACCAGCCCATCCCTATCGCCCAATTCGTCCTCAGCCACCTCCCGCAAGAACTTGTCGTTACAGTCAATTCCCTCAATTGCCGCGATCTCCTTCAACACCGCAGCCGCCTCAACAGGCTCGAACGTTTGCAACCCAAACACCTGCTGTGGCCCCAGCGAATATCCCATCACGCGCTGCAACTCCACCAGGCGATCTCCAAAATCTCCCCGAATCGAGATCAAAATCCGTACCGGCAACTGCGCCCGATTGCGATACCACCCCGCCAACATCTCGACAAACGGCAGACGTATCTCTTTGCGATTGAAATGCACGAAAAATTGCTCGAACTGATCCAGCAGCAATACAATCTCTTGCGACCCAACCTTTGCTTTGACTCGATTGAGCAACCCCACCAGCCCGCGATCGCTCAACTCCTCAATTTCGATGTCTAGTTCCTCTGCGATCGCCCGTCGAATCGCCTCCAGCGGCTCTACCTCAGTCAACTTGACGTAAACCGGAAGGATATCCTTAAACTTACGCAGCTCGGGCACCACTCCCGCCCGCAACAGCGACGTCTTTCCTGCTCCCGAGGTCCCGCTCAAAATCCCGAATTTAAATTCTGACCCCGACAAGGTCTGCACCAGCTCTTTCAAGATCGGTCCCCGTTGCAGCCGAGCAAACACCTCCGCGTCCTCAGCTTCAAACGCCCTAAGCCCCTTAATGGCGCTACCTTCGGCTGGCGAGATGAAAGTAACTTGAGAACGCTCTGGTTTGCGTAGAATTGCGATCGCAAATGCTAATCCGAAGCACACCACCCCTGCAATCGGACAAACCGATTCCAGCGCTTCGCGATCGATTGGCAGCTCTACGTTCGAGAAGGCGATCGCCGCTGGAGCCAGCCAAAGAGCCACCCCTAATAATGTGAGCCGCCTAACCCAACCGCCATTGCGCAGCTCCAATGCCAGCCACTCAATCAGCCCGACGATTGCTTGGTATATTTTTTTAAAATCTCCTGGCTCAGGAGAAGAATTATTAGTCATTTAACTATACGGATAGGAGAGGTAATCTCAGCTTTTAAAGTAAGCATAGCGGCATGAGAACTTGCGATAACCATGTCTCCAGTTTCTCCATCTGAGTAGAAGCAAACAGGGATTGAAACGCACGGGATAGCTTGCTGCGTAATGAGAACGAAGAAAAGCGATCGCGCCCCAAAACGATGCCTGAAAATCGCAAAAGGACCACAAAAGCATCGTTCTTTTAGAATTTAGACAGGAGGTGTAGCCATGCAAGCCTATTACGAGATTGAGGCTGAAATCCCGGACAGCCACCAGCTCAACATCCAGCTCCCCAACACTATTCCACCCGGTAGAGCCAAAATCGCCATTATCTACGAAACCAACCCTGTCGCTCCCGCCCCAAACCGCATGGCTGAATTCCTACAAAGCCTTCCCGAGAATCCCCAAGGCATGAGCCGTGCCGACATTCAATCCCATATCGATCGAGAGCGACAAACCTGGGAAGACTGACTCCATGGCAAGCGTCTATTTAGATAGCTGCATGATTATCGGCCTCATCGAAGGAGAGCGCATCCAGCAGCATCTCCTGAAAAAACATCTGATCGACCATATCGTCTATAGCAGCGATCTCGCCCGCCTCGAAACCCGAGTCATCCCCTTACGGACTCAAAATTTCAGCACACTGCAACAGTACGATCGCTTCTTCGCCGCCTGCACGATTGTCCCCCTCAGTCGCTCTGTTTGCGATCGCGCCACAACTCTACGTGCCAGCAGCAACCTCAAAACCCCAGACGCACTACACTTAGCTGCAGCCATCCAAGCTCAATGTACCGAACTCTGGACGAGTGACAAACAACTGAAAAATGCAGCACGCCCAATGCTCAACGTCTTGGATTGGCCAGATATCGAAGCTCTTTAATTGAGCATTTCTGTACAGTAGCTTGCTCTCAATTAAAATAGGAGAAAAGCGATCGCTCCTCCCAACACGTGAGCAGCGATCGCTGAACTCTTATTGAAACGCAATGCTACGCCTGTGCAGGTGCGGACGAATTCGTTTCCAATGGTAATAACAGCTCCAGCGATTTTCCCATCAACACCATTGTCGTGCTGGCGTTGGCAGTAAAACCAATGCGTTCGTAAAATCCTTTTTGATGCGTCGTAAACAAATAGACGCGCTCGACCCCCTGCAATTCGGGATGAGAAATCAGAGTTTCGACTAACTTTTGCCCTAACCCCTGCTTGCGGTAGTTGCTATCCACCACCACATCCCAAATCACGGCTCGATACACGCCGTCCGACGTAGCGCGAGCAAAACCAATCAACGTCTGACCGTCCCAAACTGTCACCACCGGAAAGCTGCGAGCCACCGCAGTTTCTAATTCGCTCCGAGCGCGATCGCGTGCCCAAAACGCATCGCGATTGAATAAATCGATCAGCTGGTCGAAATCCACTTCCCCAGGGTCTACAGAAAAGCGGATATGACGATTGTCAGGGCGGTTGGACGAACTAACAGGTTGAGAAATCATCGCAACGGATCGAGGATGACGGACAGCAAGATAAGCGATCGCGAGGTTATGTGTGAGGCAGTTCAACAGGCAGACGCTCAGTGGGATGCTCGCGCACGTAGTCGCTGAATCGATCGAGACTGTCTTGAATATTCGACTCCACCGCCCGCCCGATAAACAGGTTATCCATTATCTGACCCAACCACGCCGGTAAAGAATACGCAATGGAAAGCTTGACGATAGTACCTTCTTCCTTGCGATCGTAAAAACGCAACGCACCGCGATTATGCAAGCCGCTTTCCGCTTCCCAGGCGATGATCTGATGAGGAATGACTGTATGCGTGCGGGATATCCAATTAAACGTGAAGCCCCGCGCATCTAATGTCCAACGCGAGAGTTCGTCATCCAAAATCTCCACCGATCGCACCCAGGTCATCCATTTAGGCATCAGCTTTAAATCAGACCACAGCGCCCACACTACGTCGATATCGGCCGGAACTAGAGTCTGACAGGTGTGTTCGAGCCAATGTTCGGACATGTGAGGTGCCGTGCGAGGTGGCAGCGATTCAGATACTGGATTTAATGTAGACGATTTTCCAACACTCTGACTTCGCACTTCCGCACGATCGCGGTCTGTAAGGGTTGTAAAAATCTACGCACGCGGACGAGTATGCGTGAATTAGTGCAACAAATCGAAGCCGTAACTATTCAGAGAGTGAGGCCCAGTCTTACGCTAATGTTGGCTTTGGCTTGTTCCCCAGAACGCATCACGTCTCAGTTGGCCAGAGAACGCTCGTCGTAGCCTCAGTGCCAAACAGCTGAGAGTCGTCAGCCGGTTGACGGATGCGCTGGTGCGATTGATGTCGTCAGCCAGTCCCGTGCCCAGCACGGACCATACTCTTCCCCGTAGGTAGCGTAGGTGTGAGCAAACCATGAACGACCCGGCTCCAGTGCAATCGCGTCACGTTGATAGCGCTCGGCGGCTATGGTGGCCGACAGGCCTGCTTGAGGGCTGGCGACGCTGTCTGAGCTTGATGTTAGTGCTGGTTTGGTGCGCATTAGGTGCTTGCAGCGAAGCCCCCGTGCTCGAAGATGAATTGCCAACTCTTGCCGTGACCGCCACGCCTCCAGAACTGGCCAAATTGGGGACGTACTTGGACGGCTACGAGCCGCGCGTCAGTATCGTTAGTCCGAAGCCAGATGAGGTTGTATCCAGCTCGCGAGTTAGCGTCAAGTTTGCTGTAGAAGGGTATCCACTCTTCAAAGACCCCGACTTGGGGTTGGGACCGCATCTGCACGTCACTTTGGATAACGAGCCCTACCGAGCGCTTTACGATGCTGCTGCACCTATGGTGTTTGAGGATTTGGCTCCCGGCACGCACACGATCCGAGCTTTTGCGTCTCGACCTTGGCACGAGAGTTTCAAAAACGCTTCAGCCTATGCGAGCGTTACGTTTCATGTCAAAGCCAAAACGCCAGAATACTCACCGCAGCCGGAATTGCCTGTTCTCACTTACAGCCGCCCCAAAGGTAAGTATGGAGCAGAGCCCGTTCTGCTGGATGTTTGGCTAGCCAATGCTCCCATTCGCGAATCTCTCCTCCCCGATATTCCTAAAGACTGGCGCATTCGCTATACCCTCAACGGTCAGTCCGATATCCTCGGCCGCTGGCAGCCCCTGTATCTCAAAGGTTTGCAACCGGGCAAAAATATTGTCGTGGTCGAGCTGGTCGACGGCCAAGGCCAACCGATTCGCAACGTATTTAATAGCGCTGCTCGTGAGATTACTTACACGCCAGGCGGTACGGATGCGCTCTCGCGGCTCGTACGCGGCGACTTGCGGGCAGAAGATGCATTAGCGATTGTCGGCATCAAGCCGCAACCCTCGCCAACGCCAAGTCCTTTAGCTACGCCCAGGCCGACGCTGGCTCCTACCACCACGCCCATTCCAGCAACAGCTCCGACGCGAACTCCCAGTTCCACACCCGTACCAGTGGCTTCGCCGAGATTGCAGCCGACGCCAACCCCCATCGCCTCTTCAACCCCGACGGTTCGCCCTGTAGCAACGCCAAAGGCAACTGCCACGCCAAGGCCTGTCAGGTCGCCCGCGCCGCTAGCAACGCCTATGGCAACTCCAAAAGCGATCGCGCCGACGCCTGAGCCAGTTAGCGTGTCGTCTCCCACTCCGAATCCGAATCCTGCAGTTGGCGCAGAAGCATCGACAGGTGGGCTGTTCGGTCGCATCTCCAATTTCTTCCAGCGCGATCGCTCGACCGCCGTTGACAGTCCGACTCAACCTGTTGTCCCCGTCGAGCTGAGTCAGCCATCGCCACGCGCCTCGGTCTCTCCAGCCACTGAAAAAGCGCGTCCCAAGCAACCTTCTCCAGCCCCGACATTAAAGGTGCCAGCAGCTGCCACGCCGCGTCCGGCTCGTAGTCCTCGACCTACAGCTACGCCCGTGCAGACTCGCACCTCTAGTCCGCTACCTTTAGCAACTCCTGTTATCAGCCCAACACCAAGCGCGATCTCCTCTCCTTCGCCACTGCCAGCGTCTACCGTCGAGACTGAAGAAGGAGGTTGGTTTGGTAAGCTCACCGGACTTTTCAACCGTCAATCTCAATCCCCTTCTGTTCCGCCTATCGTGCCAGCGCCGGCGACATTGCCCGCAGCGCAACCCGCTGAAGCAACACCTCAGGCCACTTCATCCCCCCGAGCAACGCCAACTCCAAGGGTCACGTCCACCCCTCGAACCACCCCAACTCCAAGAAAAGCAACCCCGACTCCGAAAGCAACTCCTGCTCAGCGAGTGACGCCAGCCCCTCGGGTAACGCCGACTCCACGAGTGACATCAACCCCTCGAACCACTTCAACTCCCAAAAAAACAACCCCAACTCCGAGAGCAACCCCTGCTCGGCGAGTGACGCCAGCCCCTCGGGTGACGCCGACGCCACGAGTGACGTCTACACCTCGAACCACCCCAACTCCAAAAGCAACCCCCACGTCAAAAGCAACCCCAACTCCGAGAGCAACTCCAACTCCGAGAGCAACTCCTGCTCGGCGAGTAACGCCAGCCCCTCGGGTGACGCCAACTCCTCGGATGAAGCCCACGCCACGAGTTAGGTCAACTCCTCAAGTAACCTCTACGCCGCGATCTCTATCCACTCCGCGCCCGACGGGCGCGCCGACACCGACATCATCATCACCGACGGCAAAACCGACTCCCGCAGCTCAGCCTCCCAGTCCGGCGATCGCATCTCCTAGTCCGGCACCATCTCCTGAAACAACTGGAGGCATTCTCAGTCGACTGACCGGAATATTCAATCGGCAATCAGCACCAGCCACCACACCAGCCATTTCGCCAACCTTGACCTCTCCATCTGAGTCGCCAACACCGGCTTTGCGAAATCCTGCTGCTTCGCCTCAGCCGAGCTCGACTTCGACGCCAAACCTCAGGGCTACGCCTCGGCCGACACCCAAACTCACCCCCATCCCTAAACCCACCCCACGGCCGACGGTGAAGCCAACTCTAAAACCAACGCCAAAACCGACTCCACGTCCAACCGTGAAGCCAACGTCCAAACCGACAGTAAAGCCGACGATCTCGCCTGCAGCTCAACCCACACCCCGGGTAACTCCCAAACCCAGTTCGACGCCGCGCATCAAGGCAACGCCGTCTGTTCGAGGTGTGACTCCGTCGCCGCGATCGCAGGCTACGCCTGAAGCCACCCCAGGCGTCTCACCTGTACCAACCGCCGAACCCGGATTCTTCCAAAATCTGCCTGGCTTCTTCCGCCGCCAGTCTGGGACGACACCGACAGCACCTTCTGCTGCACCAGCTTTACGTACTGTCACGCCAACACCTCGTCCTCAAGCCGCGTTGACTCCCACCCCAGCACCAAAACCGACGCCGCGTCCGCAGGCGATCGCGACGCCAACAGCTAGACCAAAGCCAACCCTAACGCCAAAGTCAACTCCTAGAGCACAATCGATACCCAAACCCACGCCTACGGTCCGTGCCACGCCACGTCCAGTTCGCGCCACTCCTCAACCGTTAGCAAGTCCGACACCTCAGCGCCGAACCATTCGGTTGCTCCCTGAAGGTGCTAACCGCGTACCCGGTCCCATCTCCATACCGCAGACTCTGTCTCAGCCCTAGTATTTCTCCCGACGCAGCCATATCCTGCCCTGGATGACAGCCAACCACTAAGTTTTATGCTTGGTGGTTGGTCGCTCTTGGGGCTTAACGGCCAGAACGTGATAGTCATCCATAGTCTTCCAACTGTAGATGAGACGTCTGGAGCGCCCTCGGGTTCACTAAGGCACAAACAGCCTGTCTCAGGCTTATTATCCGAATTGACCATATAGCTCTTGGTCAGGCATAGAAGCACTGACTGCGACCGGAGTCTAAATAGCTAAAACGTCCCAAGCTGCTTGGCGGCTACAATTGCGCTCTGAATTCCACGACATCAGCAGCGCGATCGCGCAATCAACTATGCGAAAAATCGCGAGCAAATTGTCATTGAAGCGTCTCTACAGGAAGGCTTAGTCCTATTAGTTAATATAAGTAAAGAAATGTATGCTTCTGTTTGGGTAAAACTGCATGCAGCGTTTGGATTTTTGTCATTTCATGGGAAACACTACCTGCAGCGTAAGTATAAATGCTCAAATTTTAGTCGATTGCTATCAAAAAGGATAAATTAGGGCCAATAAACTTGAAAAAAGACTTGGCTAAATGACTCGATACTTGGTATCAATGAGGTGCAAGTTGAGCATTCAATCTCAGAGGCCTGTATGGGTTTGCCGCGATGGAACACACTACTCAGCAAGATGCCGTTGGTCGCTTTCTTAAAACAATTGGTCGTTATGCGCTGCTCGCAGCTGACGAAGAATTGGTTTTAGCTCATCAGGTTCAACGCATGTTGGTCCTTGAAACAAAGCGATTGCCGGAGATGTCATTGGAACAATGGGCTGAAGCTGCCGAGATCGAAGTATCGGAGTTAAAGGCACAGCTCGCGAGTGGCCAGGCCGCAAAAAAACGGATGGTAGAGTGCAATCTGCGCTTGGTCGTATCGATTGCTAAGCGCTATCGCAACCGAGGTTTGCCCTTTCTCGATTTGATTCAAGAAGGTACAATCGGCCTGACGAGAGCCGTTGAGAAATTTGACCCGACGCGAGGGTATAAGTTCTCTACTTATGCAACCTGGTGGATTCGGCAAAGCGTCAATCGCGGCATTCAGAATAAGGGTCGGATGATTCGTTTACCCGCTCACATGTATGAAAAAGTTTCGCAAGTTAAACGTCGATATCGCGAACTGTCAGTAGATAAAGGTGGTAATCCTAAAGTTGATGAAGTGTTTGAATCGTTAGAGATTAGCGATAACTATCGCGAATTGATTGCTCGTCACATGTCCGATATTCGCTCGCTCAATTTAATTGTTGGCGATGAAGACGGAACGGAACTCCAACACTTTATTCAGGATGAAGGTAGCGATCCCTCCGATCACCTCAATCGCGTGGCGCACTGCGAAGAAGTAACAATGTTGGTGGAACAGCTCGGCGATCGCGAGCGGGAAGTGATTGCGGCGCGCTACGGTCTGGACGGCGGAGATGGTCTGACGCTGCGGGAAATTGGCGAACGCATTGGCTTATCGCGCGAGCGGGTCCGCCAGATCGAACGCCGGGCCTTGCGCAAGCTGCGTCGCTTGCAAATGGAGCTGGCCACTGTGCGTCGTCAACCGATGGAAGCGTCAACGCCTACGACGACTTAAACAGCACCCGAGAGTGTCCGAAGGCTTTTTAGTCCGTGAGGCTCGGTCGTCATGCAACTTGATGTCCTGTCGCGATCGCTCGTGGTGAGGAGCAGTGCGGACGTCTCTGATAACATCTATTGTTCTTGACGTTCTTAGTGTGGGTGTGGAGACACTGGCTACGACTGGGGCCTGGATAGCTCAAACGTCCTCAGCAGCTTGATGGCTGCCATAGTCGAAAACTCGAACCATATTGCATTTAACATCTCGGCTTGGAGCGCAGGTTCTTTGTTCGGTCTGGACTCTGAATAGCAGAGATGTCCTCGGCAACTCGACAGTTGCCATCATACTGCGGAGGCGCTGCCGATGGGAGCGATCGATTGGGTCATCGTTTTGGCGTACTTAGGGCTGACGATGGCAGTTGGGATATATCTATCTCGTCGGGCCAGCAGCAGTGTGGATGAATTTTTCGTGTCGGGGCGATCGCTCAGTTGGTGGTTGGCCGGAACCAGCATGGCGGCAACGACCTTTTCCATCGATACGCCACTCTACATTGCTGGGGTGGTAGGCACGCGCGGCATTGCTGGGAACTGGGAGTGGTGGAGTTTTGGCGTTACTCACGTCATCATGATTTACGTGTTTGCCCGACTGTGGCGGCGTTCGGAAATTGTCACTGATGCGGAGTTAACAGAATTACGTTACGGCGGCCCCATGGCTGCGGCGTTACGAGGCGTGAAAGCCTTTTTGTTTGCGGTCCCGATTAACTGCATCGGGATTGGCTACGCGATGTTGGCCATGGTCAAGGTGGTCGACGCCTTGGAACTGTGGCAGAGCGTTGGCATTACTCCCGATGCCAACCTAAAGCTTTGGAGCGTGATTGGGGTCAGCATCTTCGTCCTCATCTATGCCGGGTTTGCTGGGTTGTGGGGGGTGGTGGTCAGTGACTTTTTTCAGTTTTTTTTGGCTCTGTTCGGCGCGCTCATAGTCGCTGTCTTTGCGGTCAATGAGGTTGGCGGCATGGGTAGCTTGATACAACAAGCGCGGCAAGCGGTCGACTGGGACGTGTTGGCGTTCGTGCCGTTGAAGTTTGCAGGGGGCGGACCGATGCTGGCCTGGAGTCAAACTGCTGGGATCACGGCTTCGACTTTCTCAGCGTATTTATTCGTACAGTGGTGGGCCTTTCGCCGCAGTGACGGAGGAGGAGAATTCGTTCAGCGTTTGGCAGCAGCAAAAGATGAGGCGGAAGCGCAAAAAGCTGCCTGGTGGTTTAACATCATGCACTACGTGGTGCGCACTTGGCCCTGGGTAGTGGTCGCCTTGGCTGCTCTGGTGCTGTACCCAGATTTAAGCGATCGCGAACTAGGCTATCCCAAGCTCATGCTCGACTTTTTACCACCCGTCTTGTTGGGACTGGTGGTGGCATCGCTGATCGCTGCCTTTATGAGTACGGTGTCGACGTTAATCAACTGGGGTGCTTCATATCTCACGAACGATCTCTACGGACGCTTCCTACGTCCTAACGCGACTCAGGTCGAACTAGTAACAGCCGGACGCGTGGCTTCAGTTCTCATTACCGCGCTCAGTGCTGTGGCTGCGTTCTACGCTAAAGACGTAGCTACGGTGTTCCGTTTGATGATCGCGATCGGTACCGGGCCCGGACTGGTACTGATTTTGCGCTGGTTTTGGTGGCGTATCAATGCCGCCGCAGAGCTGGCGGCAATGGTAGGAGGATTTGTGGTGGGATTGTTTACCAGCATTGTGCCCGTGCTGGCTGTGAATGACTTTGGGGTGCGCCTGACGCTGACGGCTGCCGTCACCGCCATTCTCTGGCTAGCTGCGATGTACTTGACTCCCCCGGAATCAGACGACACGCTCGATGCGTTCTACAGTAAGATTCGCCCCGGCGGGCCGGGATGGCAACGACAAAGAGAACGTACGGGGCTGTTGCCCGCTCAAAACTTAGACGTGGCGCTTCAGCAAGTGCTGGCTGCTCTGCTTGTCCTGTTTGGCAGCACGTTCGCCGTCGGTGGATTTGTTTTGCAAACCCCAGTCGTTGGTGCGATCTCCGCGATCTCCGCTGGAGGTGGAGGGTACTGGTTGAAGCGCATCGGTGCGAACCAGCCCACGCCTTCCACCCATTCGACACCTTGATCCCGATCTATCCTGTAGCCGACTGTCGTTCGCGGGTTTGCAGCTCTCGCCAGGCTTTGGGAGGGCGATCGTGCAGCTGTCGAAAGTGTTTGACGAAGTGGCCGGTATCGGTGTAACCGATGGTGCGAGCTATCTCACAAACCGTCCAATCCGTTTGCAACAGCAGGTAGCGAGCCTGAAACATGCGCCGACCGATAATCCACTGATAGATGGTTTTGCCACTTAATCGCCGTACCAGATGGGTTAAATAGGAGGGCGAGTAGCCGAACGTTTTGGCAATTTCGTTCAAACCAATGGGTTGGTGATAGTGGGCTTCGATAAACGCAAATACGTCGCGGAGTCTGGGACAATCCGGATAGGGAAAAGGCGCAAAGGGTTGCGGCATAGCTGGAGGGGCGTTTGCCGTCATCGCGCCGGGCAACGGCTGTACGGGAATCATGTCAGCATTGCGCACTAGGCCTTTTAGCTTTAACGAGGTGGCATCTTTCGCTTCGAGTTGCCCCACGCGTTGGGTGAGTCGCACGATATGAGCCTGCATCCGGGCTAGCTCGTCAAGTAAGCGGGTGCGGTCAGGATCGGTCATGGCTGCATCTCCGTCGCAATCGCGATCGGTAAAGTTTAGATTGATCGAGATCGAATTGACTCAGCCTGAGTGTCTCAAGTCTTTCGTGGTGTTACTAGCGTCTGGGTTGAGGAGTTTGGCTGAGAGTATAGGTAGGTCGAGCGGTAAATCATATGACCGTCGTCATGCTGCTTTGGCATGCAGGTCGATTTGACCTCTGCCGCGCGTGAGATAGCCATCGCGCTCCAAGCTGGATAGCGTGCGATAAAAGGCTTCGGCACTTAGCCCTAGATCTCTGGCAATGTCTTTAAATGAGCGATCGAAGGTAATCGTGCGGGTGGCTGGAGTAGATACGTTTTGTTGCTGTCCCAGCAAAAAATGCAAGACGCGCTCGCGAGCGGGAGCGATACTGCGCAGTTCGATTAGGGTTTCGAGGATGCAAACGCGCTCGCTGAGGCCGGAGACAGCCCACGAAGCAGCCTGGCACTCGCGTTGCCACCATTGCTGGAGAGCGTTCACTGAGTAGGCTTCAATGCGGCTGACGACCTCTGCAGTTGCGTCGAACTCATAAGTCGGCGCTGTGAGATTGGACGGGTTGAGGGTCGTACCAGCACGGACGACGCCGAGTGATGTGGTCCGGTCGATGCGGGTATGGCGATCGAGCCGCAGTCGTCCCTCAATAACGACAAAGAGTGCTGTCGCTGGCTCGCCCTGTTGAAAGAGCAGTTGACCGGCTACCAACTCTTGCACGGCGGCCTTGGTCTTGAGAGATTCGGGAATATGGGGCAAATTGGCAGGCTTCATCTGTAGTAGACGCTCCACGGCAAAGACATCTGTTGATTCAACTGCGTGTTTAGCTGACGGATACGTGTAACCGACAGAGTGTCCGACATATCTCAGACCTCCAGGATTGTGGCGAAGTCGAGAGTTTGTCCGATTTGACGGCAGTGTCAAACCTCTCTCTACGGCGATCGCCTTAACCTATCGAGTCCGAGTCGAGTGCAAACAAAGGTGCAGGAAACCAACCGCATTCGCTCCATACAAAGGGAGCAGAAACGGAAGAAACCACAATTGAATCTATAACCATCAAAAAATTTTTCTATGAGATGGTCTTGATGGTTCTCTGAGCTACATCTGAGAAATTAGCGGGAAAACCTGAGAATGTATGCTACTCCAAGCTGCCAAAAATAGCATCATCCAAGTCTTGCCGACTGAGCGAATACGGAAACGACAGCCGTTTCGTGTTGCCATCGGTATAGGTATAGCGCACGTCAATAGTGGTTTCTTCCAAGCTCAGTTCGGCTTTCCATTCAGGGCGATCGCAAAACCAGCGACTTTGATCGTCTGTGTCGCGTTGGCACCCTTGCTCTGAGAGCCACAACTCCAGCATGGGTAATGGATGCTTGAACAGCGGTGTGGAGGCAGGAGGCATCGACATGCGATCTTTTGAGCGGCAGCACCTTCACTAGTCTAGAGTGCTTGGCACCCTAGTTTAAGATGATGAATGGAAGTTTGCAGGTGCTTTTTTATGGTGGTGGCCGCAATCTATGGTGGATTGGCATTCGTGTATTTGGTGGTCGTGCCTATTTTTACCATGCTCTATGTCGACCGCCGTTGGTATAGCTCGAGCGGCTGGGAAAAGATATTCATGTTCTTCCTGGCGTTTTTCTTTTTCCCCGGCACCATCGTCTTCGGCCCTCTACTTAACCTAAGGCCGCAGCGACGTTCGCTTTAATTGGGTTTGACCTGACCCACACGCCGAGTGTCAGTCTTTTCGGCGATGAATGAAGGTAGCGCTCTAATGCTTGCCTCAAGCATTAGAGCTAACTGCGAACCCTGCATGATGCTCTCAAGTTAGGCTCGCTGAAGTTGAGATCGCTCGCTACAGCCGAGTCACTCATAAGGTCGATATCACTCACTGTCCGCGCGCGAGAACTCCATGCGTAAGCTAGATATTTTGCTCATTGGCGTAGCACTTTTGGGTGCGGGGGGAGGCGCTTACTTCGTCTTGCAGGGTGTCTCGCTAGACGGGCAAAGTGCCGGTTTGCTGTCAGGAACATTGTTGGTTGTCGTACTCGTTGTTTGGACGGCGACCTATTTTACGCGCGTCATGACGGGCTCGATGTCTTATCACGAGCAGGCAGAAATCTACAAAACGAAAGCGTTCGAAAAACAACTGAACGAGATGTCCCCTGAAGAACTAGCTCAGTTTCAGGCGGAGCTTGAGGCAGAGGACTAAAGGCAATGTTTGCTGCCGCCCCCCCAATTGGCTTGAACCGAAGGGAATGTGTTTGAGGCTGACCGAGGTGGCGCGGACAGCACATTGACGCAGGTCAATGATTGCATCTACGTGTCGCATCTATAACTGTCGTTAAGCCTAGGGTGTGATGCGGGTAATGAGGATAGGGTTGATACCAGGTATCTCGAATTAGGAGTGTTGTTGACATGAGCATGAGTGAAACGGTCTCTCAAGAGTTAGAACACGCTCACGAGGTGTGCTCTTCCCTCGGCGAATCCGACCCTCATTGCCGCGCTGCTTGGGATGCAGTAGAAGAAGTATTGGCAGCTCGTAGTCATGAGCCGTCCCAGGAAAGCAACTTCGATCGCCATTGCAATGAAAACCCCGAGGCACCCGAGTGCCGCATTTACGAAGATTGATTGCATTAGTCTCGCGCTACTCGATCCCGCTACACTGATGTTTCACCCTTGGGCATGTTGCAATGTTTGCACGCCTCTATCTCTAGGGCGTTGATGTCCACCATGCGGTGGCATAAGGGTGAAGGCGATACGTCTCGCTACCTACTGTCGGCACGTTAGGCCGTTATCTCAAACTATGCGTGCGAGCGTTACTCGCTTCCCTCGACGACAGTCGGGGGTTTTTGCTGGGATGGAATGGCGAGATTTCGTGGAGAAGCGATCTGGGCGCGATCGCAATGGATAGCATCTTGGGGTTAGGATGAACCCATCTAGGCTTGTTGCTCGCTGGTTTGCAAACTGACATGCTTTTAATTGGTTCCGGGTCGGGATTCGTCAAAGCGCTGGATAAATCGGGAGCGCTGGCGCTGTCCGTACCCCCTGAAGGTGGCTCGGAAGGGCACTACTTGCGTCGCCTGCGGGGCGCTGGGTATGAGGTGGTGCGCCTGACGGCAAGGGGACTGGGAGACCTGTCTAGTTATCTGACCCGGATTCACGGCGTTCGTCCGCCCCACGTCGGTAAATCGGATCGCCGAACCTATTATTTCCCACCATTAATCGAGCAGTATGCGGCGACCCTGCCTCCTAAAGCCAAAGGGCTCGTGTTTTGGTTGATTGAAGGGCATGTATTGTCGCTGCAGGAGCTGGCCTACCTGAAGCGCTTGTCTGAAGACGACTCGCGCGTTAGGTTTGTGGTGGAAGTAGAGAGCGATCGCAAGCTGCGGTGGCGTTCGTTAACTGCCTTCGTGAGTGCTTAGACTCGGGCTTCCGAGTTTCTGGTGTTTCTCTCATTCGCTCTCGCTCGATTCGGACATTGCTAAGTCGCGTTGGGGCCTTGCTCCAGACCGTTATCCGTGATAGCTAGCCGACCCGCTCAATCGTTACAAACCGGCACCTGGTTCAAGCTCATTTGCGGTGCCAGTTTTCACCACCTCTCCTCGATTCGTACGCTGGCGTTTATTTACACCATCGCCGGAGCAGATTGCATTGACGTTGCTGCCGACCCAGCGGTGGTACGTGCGGCCCGAGCTGGAATTGCTCTGGGGTTGGAGCGGGACGCGCGCGCGGTATCGCCGTGGCTGATGGCCAGTTTCAACGATGGGGTCGATCCGCATTTTCGTAAGGTGAAATTACTGGCGACGAGCTGCCCGCAGGCCTGTCCGCAGCCTTGCGTTACAGCTTGTCCGCCGGGGGCGATCGCCTTTTCCGGCACGCGGGCTGAAGTGACTACCGACCTTTGCTACGGCTGCGGTCGCTGTTTACCGCTGTGCGTGCCGAATCTATTGGCAGCTGAGGAGCGTTCCATTGCTGTCAGTGACGTGATGCCGAGTTTGGTCGCAGCCGGGGTACGGGCGATCGAACTCCATACTAAAGTCGGACGGCGCGAGGCGTTTGCCCGTCTCTGGCAACAGTGCCAGCCTTGGGTCGATCGCTTGCACTTAATCTCGGTCAGTTGCGGAGACGGACCGGGTTTAGAACCTTACTTACGCGATTTAGAGCATCTGATGCAGCCACGATCGCCTTATTTAATCTGGCAAACAGACGGTCGTCCCATGAGTGGTGACATCGGTGCCGGAACGACGCGGGCGGCACTGCGTTTGGCTCAAAAAGTGACCGCCATCAAATTACCCGGATACGTTCAACTGGCGGGCGGCACCAACGAGTCTACAGCCAGAAAACTCCGACGCGATCGCTTGGCCGTGGCTGGGGTTGCCTACGGCAGCTATGCTCGCAAACTCGTTGCTGATGTCTGTCAGGACGGGTCCCAGTTGGAACTCTTCGTCCTTGACCGCGAGACTTCTCCTCTACAGACCTCCATCGACCGCGCCCGGGCGCTGGTGGCCGATCTGAAACGCTCCCCCTTCGTTCCTGCCGAGCCCGTGCCATTGTCAGCGCGATCTCCGCTCTAATTCGTCACCGCAATCGTCATTCCTCGCCCCAGGACTTCTTATGACCTCCACGTCCAATGACGCTTTTACCCCTGATGCCGACACCACGATCTCGACTGACGCTTCTGCCCCAACTGACTTAACTGCTGACCCGCTTGATGCGTGGCCCAATCAATTGAAAGTTACAGACGACTTGACCAAGCTGCTCAATATTCTGCCGCAGCGCTTGCAAAAGGCCATTACTCAACTCGATACCCTAGACGGGCTGATTGAAATCGTCATGGATTTAGGACGTCAGCCCGAAGCGCGCTTTTTCGATCGCTCAGAATATTTGCTTGACGATGGCATTACGCGAGCCGACCTCGATCGCTGCATCGAGCAAGTGGGGGAGTTTAGCGGTGACAACCGGGCAGGCATCGAATTAACTCTGCATCGAATCAGCGCCATGCGCAATCGTCAGGGCTTTATTATCGGCCTGACCTGTCGCGTCGGCCGCTCGGTCACGGGCACAATTGATATGATTCAAGACTTGGTGGGACAAGGGCGCTCGATGTTGCTGCTGGGTCGGCCGGGGGTCGGCAAAACGACCGCCCTGCGAGAAATTGCCCGCGTATTGGCAGATGACTACAACAAGCGCGTCGTCATCATTGATACGTCTAACGAAATTGCTGGGGACGGAGACGTGCCCCACCCCGCCATCGGTCGCGCTCGTCGCATGCAGGTGGCCTCCCCCGAAATGCAGCACAAAATCATGATCGAGGCGGTAGAAAATCATATGCCTGAGGCGATTGTGATTGACGAGATTGGCACCGAGTTGGAAGCCCGCGCAGCTCGCACCATCGCCGAACGCGGCGTGCAACTAGTCGGTACAGCCCACGGTAATCAGATTGCCAATCTGATCAAAAATCCCACACTCTCCGATTTGATTGGTGGCATTCAAACCGTGACGCTCGGTGATGATGAAGCTCGACGGCGCGGCAGTCAGAAGAGCGTGCTGGAGCGCAAAGCGCTGCCTACTTTTGATATTGCGGTAGAAATGAGCGAGCGCACGCGCTGGGTGATTCACCAAGAAGTAGCCGCCACTGTAGATGCTCTGTTGCGAGGTCACGAAACCACAGCGGAGCTGCGCCGAGTGGATGAAACTGGCGAGATCGCAACCGAAACCGTCGAGATTGCCGCTCCTGCGACAATGGACGGTCGCACGGCTCTGAGCGGTCGCAAGCAGCGCAGTCGACGCACCTTGGGTTTAATGGATGGCGGTCGCAGTGGAGATAATTGGCGGCAAAGCGGTCGCATGCAGCCTTTGCCGCTGGAAGTAGTGCCTGCCGTCGTACCCAGTGCGACCCCTCTGGTCGTGGATAACTTCTCCACAGCTGAAGCAGTTACCAGTGACAAACTGACAATTTATCCCTACGGGGTCAGTCGGTATCACCTGGAGCAGGCGATCTGTACGTTTAAGTTTGACGTGCAAGTGACCAAAGACCTCGATCGCGCGGACGCCATTTTGGCATTGCGTTCCCACGTGCGCAATCGCTCCAAAATTCAGCAGCTGGCGCGATCGCGACAAATCCCGATTCATACCGTGAAGGGCAATACGCTGCCGCAGCTGACGCGAGCGCTGCGGCGAGTGCTGCAAATTGACGAACCGGCCTTTTCACCAGAAACGGAGCTGGATATGTTTGCCTACGGCGATTCGGAAGACGAGATGGAAGCGCTGGAAGAAGCGCGGCTGGCCGTCGAACAGATCGTCATTCCCAAATCGCAGCCCGTCGAACTGTTGCCGCGCTCGGCCACTATCCGCAAAATGCAGCACGAACTGGTGGAACATTATCACCTCGAGTCCGAAAGCTTTGGCGAAGAACCCAATCGCCGTCTGCGCATCTATCCAGCCTAGTTTGACGTAGCAATTGACAGTTGATATCTGGCGATCGCACTCAGCATCGCATGTTTGTCGTTGACTCGATGGGAAGGGGGGTAGTGTCTGAGTGCTGGGAGTTTCACCTCTCGTAAAAAGAGTGGCCTAGGCCGTTGAAGAGCTCAATTTCGATGGCAGTGACTTCATTTCTCCTCAGACTTAGTGCTTAATAATTAGACAAACTTGACACTAGTTGTGGAAAGACGAGTGGACTCCGCTGCTTTAAGGATCGGCTTGCAATTCTCCATAAATGGTCGTTACAGAGTCCCTTAGGGTGCGACAATAAGCGCATAATCTGTAAACTTTCTTTACATCGATCTATGACCGACTCCGCGCGGCGATCGCTTTCCCCCCTCGTCTTTCTTTTCATTACCGTCACGATTGAGGTTATGGGGTCGAGTCTCTTGTTCCCTGTCATTCCGTTCGTCGTGCAGCAGTTTCGTGCTGACGCACTGACCATCGGACTGCTGTCCTCTAGCTTTGCAATTGCCCAATTCTTAGCCGCCCCTTTCTTGGGTGCGCTCAGCGATCGCGTTGGTCGTCGTCCCGTCTTGCTAGCCTGCGCGCTGGGCACTTCAGCTTCATTTTTTATCTTCGGTTTTGCTAATACGCTCTGGCTGCTGTTCGCTTCGCAAATCGTGAATGGGTTGACGGGAGGCGTGGTCAGTACGGCTCAGGCATATATTGCAGATGTCTCAAAATCGCCGCAAGATAGAACGAAAAATTTTGGGCTCCTGGGAGCAGCAGCAGGATTAGGTTTTATCTTTGGGCCTGCTCTGGGAGGCGTCTTAGCCGCAATTGCACTTAAGCTACCTGCCTTTGTGGCTGGAGCAATCGCTTTGGGCAATACGTGCCTGGGCTATTTCACGCTGCCGGAATCGCTGAAAGTCAAACGAGCCGACCCCATTAACGTTACCGATCTCAACCCCATCAAACAACTCGGAACGCTGTTCGCTAAACTCCAGCTGCGATATTTGCTGATCGGTTACTTTATCTTTTTCCTCGCCTTCGCTGGATTTACGAACAATTTTTCAGTGTACGTACGCGATCGCTTCGAATGGGGACCGCCAAACATTGCGGGCATTCTGTTGATTGTGGGTATCGTCTCCAGCTTGGTGCAGGGTGGCCTGATTCGGAAGTTAGTGCCGCGCTTTGGAGAGATAAGGCTGGCCATTGCCGGGTTGTCGCTGGTAGTTGTTTCACTCGTGCTGGTGGCACTTGCTCCCGTGGGTTGGTACCTCTATCTCACGCAAATTCTGTTTGCGTTGGGCGTCGGCATTTCGTCGCCGCCGTTGCGAGGCTTAATTGCTAATGCGGTGAGCGATTCCGAGCAAGGTATAGCCAGTGGCGGCTCGCAATCGCTGGGTAGCCTCACTCAGATTCTCGGTCCTTTTTTCGCCGGGTTGCTATATGACAATTTAGGGCAGACGGTGCCGATTTGGGCTGGAGTTGGGCTAGTGTTGGTGGCGCTCGCGGCGATCGTGCAAAGCCGTCAGGTTTCTCAAGAGTTGTCGGCTATTCGATGACTGCTTGCCCCGAGTCGAACTTTCTGAGATGAGGTCGGAAATCACTAAAATCGCATCATAGTGCAGTCGTCAGGCTGCTGAGAACATTCTAGCTACCCAGAACCCTGTTGCAGTCAGTGCTTCTATGTCATGTGTAATCGAAAACATGGGTTACAACGGCCAGACTCACTTAGACTTGCTAATCTCTGGCCGATAGTCAGCCAAACGACGGCACTCAGCCAATGTTTGAGAGGTAGTCCTCACTTTTTCTCGGGTAGGTGGGTGGACAAAGATGTGGACGACGCGATGGGTCTGATAGTGCTGTGAAGCCTTGCTGTTAAGCATGTTTGAGGTATGTATAGAGGGTTCTATGTGAGATGCCACAGCGACGCCTGGTCACGCAAATGCTTTCAGATTGTTGGTAGTGTTTAACCCAATCCAGAAGGACTGAGCAGAACTTCCGTCGCAGCGTTCTGGCCGAAATTAGCGTCAGATGAACACTGCCTAACCGATCGCCATGTTTGCGATTCACACAATATGGTACGCATATGCTCGGCCATAGACCAGCCCACCACTCGTCGGGAAAACTGGTCGATAATCACCGCTAGGTAGAGCCAGTCTTCACTCGTCCACACGTACGTCATATCAGCCGCCCAAGCTCGGTCGGGTTCCGGGGTCTCAAACTGTCTGGCCAGCACGTTATCTGCAATAGGATAACGATGCTCAGAATCAGTCGTTGCCTTGAATCGACGCTTGATTCGACCCGAATCCCAGCTCCTTCATCGGCCCACCCGGTTGCGACCGACGCGCAAGCCACGCGAGCGCAAGACAGCATGAATTCGGGGTGACCCATAGCTCGCACGACTGGTGTCAAAAATCTCGGCAATTTGCTCAGACAATAATCGATTCTCCTGCGCTCGTAATGGGTCTCGACAGTGTCGCCAGGCATAGTAGCCACTACGATTCAGGAGGAGGGCTAGACACATTAATGCCATCGAGAAATTCTCCTTCTCAACCTCGATTAGCTCGTAAACTCGGAGCTTTCCCTGGTAAAGAAGGTGGAGACCTTCATCAGATGCTTGGGGTGGGGACACCACGTTTGTAGACAATCGCCAGCTGTGTATTCGCCAGGGCCAAGCCCAGACTGACTTAACCTTGACTGAGGGATTCACCCTTAAGAAGAAGTTTGTGCTGGTTGAAGGTCCCTACGGGTCCGATTGGCGCTGGTTCCGTGATGGTTGGAGACCCATCATCCCCGCAGGACATCCATCGAATTGGGGTAAGTTCTTTTTGACCTGGGAAAAAGTCAGTCCCAAAGGCGAATATGTGCTGCGACGTTGCTGTAAGGAGGATGCGGCCAACCGTCCCGGCCATGGTTTGGGTAATGCATTCTATTATGAGCTAGCTTGCGATGCAGATTGCATCCCTTTGGAAGGCATCAACTACGCCGATTGGGACCCAAAGGGTCGCATTCTCATGACAACCCGCTCCGGCACCGTTCAGGTCGCGGAGGTGTCACCATCCCTCAAGCTCTTGACATCTGAGATAGCCGATCTGAACAACCAGACATTTGAAAAGATAGCTGCTCCGGATTGGGCAACGTCCTGGTAAGGGCGTTCGACGAGCTTAGTATGGTGCGCGTTACACAACAAGGCGCTGCAACTGAGGTCAAGCCGTAGCGCCTAGCTTCACAGTGGCTGTAACCATGAGTGAAGCCACACGTGTTCTCAAAGCACCTCGCAGCTGAGCGCCAATACTGTTCCCACACCCATCTTTTTGCTTTGTCTATAGTCTTTACGGTCTTGTCACTATTACGGTCTTCCCACGATCGTCTCCAAAGGGTCGCTAATTCTTGAGCTACCCCCTCTGAAGACTCATTCATATTTGCTGGCGTCAGTTGCGATCGCTTTTCGGTACGAACAGTGCTGCTTGATGACTTCTCAGCTCAAAGGATTGCAAGTTTTCAGGATCGGATAAGTCCAAACCGGGAGAGGAGATCGCCACCTCCCATCGGTCCCAATCAATTTGCAACCAATCAGCCAGCGTGATGGTAGCCGGTTCTCCGCCCATATGAGTCACCATGGCAATCTTTTCGCGGGGACGCTCGTCGGGAACGCGACCATTCGGTTCTGTTCTCAAACCGTAGAAGATCGTGCGGTCGCGGCCGCTCAAACGATTAAAGCGATCGCCTCCCGATAGATTGGCTTGCAGCCACCGGTAGCGGTGCCGAAACTGACGCAATTGCAGATTAAAAGTGGTTTGAGCGGGCTTGAGGCGATCGGCATAATGAGAGACATTGCTGAAATCGTGGCAGTCTTCCATATAGGCGTTGGCAAAGATATTGAGTTTGTCCGAGTCCATTAAATCGAGGAACTGCGGGCGATTGTTTTCTGCTACGGCTTGCAGCCTATGAAATGGCAGCGGACAACTAGCCGCTTCTTCAATCAGATCGAGTTTGGCCAGTGCCACATCGTCAAGGTCTTTCCCGGCCAGGCATTTGTTGCAAATACCTGCTAACTCGTTGAGATTAAAACCGGTCTGGGTAATGCCGACGTGCAGACCGTGAATGAACGCCTTAAGCGTTGTAAAATCATCGAAGCCCAGTTCTTTCAACCGCCCAAAATTACCTGAGCAATCGTAAACTTCGGGCTCGACTTGCCAATCTAAAAAACCACCCTCTTCCGCGACGACTTTAATCCCGTAATAGTCGTCTGTATTGCGAAAGAATCCCCACGGCGATCGCATTGTGGCGTTAATAAAATCCATCGGCAGTCCCGGACAGAATCCGTAGGTTAGTAATGCCGTTGCTGGATTGTCGTAGGCATTGTGCAAGACCTCCGGTAACGTCTGACCCAGGCTCCAATCAATCGGACGATCGGCTGAAACCTGCGTTCCGCGCCGCATCGTATCGTGATTGGCACAGCCCGTTACCCACTGCGAACCATGATGCATAATCTCGCAGATACGGTCCCATTTCTCGTCCCAAAAGTTCTTTAATGCTGGGGTGTTGTGAGCAAAAATCAACGGTCCCCACTGATAGACATTGGAAATCTGACGGATGACTTCAAGGTAAGTTGAGGTTTTCTCCCAGCCTTCATCTGGCCAGGGGCGACCATCCTCAAAGATAAAAAATAGCTGGCGTCTATAAGGACCGATAGTTTGCTTGACGCCGTACATGAGCTGCAAATAGTCGTTGTCATATTCCACGCGTCCGGAATGTGGATTGAAGAACTTAAAGTCTTGAGCGCCATCTACCCGAATGCCGTCCACGCCCGTATCGATTTTGCGCCGCTGCATTTCTAGCAAGATGGCACGTACGGTCGGATCTTGATGATTGACATCCTGGCCGTACATGTTCGGTCCTTTCAGATAACGAGCATTGAGCAGGCGTTTGGCTTGATTGTCGGCGTGGCCGTAAACAATGTCATAAATGAGATGAATGGGACCGCTTGGGAAGGTATGGAGCGTTTCGATGAACTCCACTAACTCGTCCGGACGAAGCGTTTCGAGTACAGCTGGATTCGTAGCGGAAGAACTAGCAATGACAATGTCAAATCCCCAGTTTTGCGTGTTGGGCTTGCGCAACAAAACATCTACCGTTTCCGATTCGAACCCCGGATGAATCGAATCAACATCTTCTGTTTTTGGCGTCCAAAATTGGTGTTCTTCAGTAATATTTTCAACCGTTGGTTCAATGGGGAGGAGTTGAAGTGCATCATAACCGACGTAATTTTGCTCTGCCGGAGTCAGAGGTTCGTCAGCAACAATTTTGGCTGCGATCGCCTGATAGATGCGAGTCAAACCAGCAATGCTTCCTGCCGCTGAGGCCGTGTTGACGTGTAGCTGCAGAATATTGACCGGCGGCGGAACGGTAGCAATACCTTTGGTGTTGGGCTTAAAGCCAGCAAAAAACTCTAAGTCGCGGCGATCTCGCTGCAGCCGCTCCACGTCATAGACTTCGGCTGGCGCCATAATGCCGTAGGGCAATGAATGAGCCAAAACGTCGCAGGCAATTTTGGCAGGGAGAGGCGTATCTGATAGTGCGGCATTGGGGTCGGTGTAGCGCAGCCAATATAGAGAGCCGAGCTGCTCCCGATTGCCTATTTGCATGCCGCGAAACGCACCCCATACATATTCACCCTGCTGCACCATCGGCACGCGATCGCGCTGAAACTGAACGACCTGTTCGGGCTGAGTAAAATCAACAGATTGAAGTGGCGTAAATACCTCCAGGTAGATGTCGCGCGGTTCCACCATATCGCCCAACAGCTCGGGAGCCCAGAATCCAATCTCAACCAGGCCGTCTGCGCGGCAGTGAGCTCCCAGGCGAGTAGCTAAATGTTGGGCTTTTCGGAATACAGCAGCATCAATATCGTCAATGTCAGCGACCCATTGCAACAGCGCTTGTGTTGCCGCCTCGTCTAAAACAACGGTAGATAGCGTGGTGGAGGTCACAGTTACCTAATCCTATCTGTACGGAGAGATCCATATTCTACCGAGGTTAAAAACCATCAGAAAGCAGTATGGCTGCGGAAGCTGCCACCTAAATTCCACTCTTAAGAGTAGGCTTTCGAACGTTTGCACCCCGCACGGCAAGCATTCTGGAGGTGCTTTCAAACTCGGAACAATGCCGTGTTAAAATTACAGTGATTTGATTGCGAAATGTTAAGTGGGTCTAGCTTCAATTTCGGGTGTAAATCTCAGCAACAGTCTTGTCGACAAATGGTGTAAATGTAGAACTGAATTTATCTTGGAAGTCTGAAGCTTCAATGATTTGACTTTGTTTGCTTCCTAAATGCTGTTGATAGAGGGCGACAAGCGCGATCGCGCTTCTAAGATATAAGTTGCGATTGCCTGTGATGCATGCGAACCAATCTATTCCAGCCTTGCTTCGAATGATCTGCATCATGTCTGTATGCTTAATGAGGCAGTTATTCCTACAGCAATTGTATCGGCTTAGAACTCAGTTTTTTCGAGGCATCATTTCGCTAAATATTTTGCCGAATAGATGGAGAGTGCGTGCGAATCGTTACGCGCTGATTTCGGTGGATGAGGTTCGCGCGTTGCGCGGCACGATCGCGTCGTTCATGCATGATATGCAGTAGGAGATAGTGACATGACTTCCAATCAAGCGTCTCTCGTCATCCTTTATCACCGCGAGCCGTTGGATGAAGTAATTGAAAATGGTCGAGTTTACTATCGAGAAAAGAAGAAACCAAATGGCATTATTCCGACGCTCAAAAGTTTTTTCCTAAATGCTGAACGCGGAACGTGGATTGCGTGGAAACAGGTCGAAGCCGGTCAAAGTTCTACTTTTGAGGAACGTATCAACCTCGAAGGCGCGAACGAAAATTGTGTCGTGCGTCGCATTCCTCTCAGTGCCGATGAAGTGAAAGACTTCTATCACATCACGTCAAAGGAAGCCTTCTGGCCAATCTTGCATTCTTTCCCGAGTCAATTTACCTACAGTTCAGCTAACTGGGATAACTTCAAAGCTATTAATCAACAGTTTGCCGATGCTGCCTGCGAGGAAGCGGCTGAAGACGCCTTGATTTGGGTGCACGACTATAATCTCTGGCTGGCTCCTCACTTCATTCGCCAGAAAATGCCTAAGGCCCGCATTGCCTTTTTCCACCATACGCCGTTTCCCTCTGCTGATATCTTTGGCATCTTGCCCTGGCGTCAGGCTATTGTTGATAGTCTCTTAGCCTGTGACCTGTGCGGTTTTCACATCCCGCGTTACGTGGAAAACTTCGTTGCAGCTGCATCCAGCGTTCGCGAAATTGAAGTCTTAGAGCGGTCGGAAGTGAATGAAGCCTTTACTAAAACCGGGGTGGCACTGGCCCATCCCAAAATGGCGACACGCATTCGCTATAACGGGCGTGAAGTTCGCCTCGATGCCTTTCCCGTTGGCACCAATCCTGCCTACATTCGCGATATCGTGGCTAGACCCGAAACTAAAGAAACCATTGCCAAACTGAAAGCAGAAATTGGCGATCGCAAGTTGATTTTGTCTGCCGGTCGGATTGACTATGTCAAAGGCACCCGCGAAATGCTGCTGAGCTACGAGCGCTTGCTCGACCGGCGCCCCGAGCTGCACGGCAAAGTGATCTTAGTCAACATTGCGGCTGCAGCCGCCAAAGGCATGCGCGTTTACCGCGATTATCAACAAGAAATCGAGAGTTTGGTCGGTCGCATTAACGGACGTTTCTCCACGCTAACGTGGACTCCAATTCTGCTGTTTACCCAAACGTTTTCCTACGAACAAATGGTGGCTTATTTCCACGCTGCAGACATTGTCATGGTGCCACCGCTGCGGGACGGCTTAAATTTGGTCGCTAAGGAATACATCTCCGCTCACGAAAACGAGGCGGGCGTGTTGATTTTGTCTGAATTTACCGGGGCTTCAGTAGAGCTGCCGGATGCCGTGGCCGTCAATCCATTTTCCGATACCAGCATGGACGAAGCTCTCGACCTGGCTTTGTCCATGCCGGAAGACGAGCAGCGCCGCCGGATGAAGGCCCTCAATCGCGCTGTTAATCTATACGACGTGCAGCAGTGGGCCAATCACATGTTCCGCGAGGCTATGGCGTGCGAACCACAGATCCCCGTTGACGTAGAAACAGCTAGTGACAAAGACCTCGCCCTCGTGTAGAGATGCAGGGGGAGATGCACTAGTGGCAGAAACTCTATGGGCGATCGCCAGCAAGACGTAGCTAACCGGTACGACCTCATCGTTATCGGTGGTGGCATCAACGGAGCGGGGGTCGCACGCGATGCGGCTCTACGCGGTCTCAAAACGGCTCTAATTGAAAAAGGTGACGTAGCCAGTGGCACGACAGGATGGTCGACCCGCCTCATCCACGGCGGCCTGCGCTACCTGGAATATCTAGAATTCGGGCTGGTGCGCGAGTCCCTGCGCGAGCGCGAAATCTTACTGAAGATCGCGCCCCATTTGGTCGTGCCGTTGCAGCTCACCATTCCGCTCTATCGCAACGGCTCGCGCTCGCGCTCGCTGATTCAGGCCGGAATGATTCTGTACGACCTACTCAGCTTTGACCGTTCGCTCCCAGGTCATCGCATGTTGGGCGCGGCTCAGTTTCGCCAAGTCTTTCGCAGCATCCACGTCGATGAAGCGGTCGGAGCAGCTCAATACTACGACGCTCAGGTGCCCCGGGCCGAGCGTTTGTGTTGGGAAACCGTCCTAGCGGCCCGCATGGCCGGAGCCGATATTTTTAGCTACGCAGAAGCGATCTCGATGCCGCTCGAGCAGGGCGCGATCGCCGAGATTATCTGTCGAGATGCGATTGACGACAGCGCATTTTCACTTCCCGTCGGACCTCAAACCGTGGTGGTGAATGCAGGTGGACCTTGGGTGGATAGCGTTTGCGGCTTAGCTAAATCGTTGCAAACGCCACAGTTAATGGGAGGTACGAAAGGCAGCCATATCATCGTTGACGCATTTCCAGGAGCGCCTCCTGCACTTTACGTCGAGGCTAAAACGGACAATCGCCCTTTCTTCATCATTCCGTGGCTGGATCGCTATCTAATTGGCACTACCGATCTGCGTTATGATGGCTCGCTCGATGCCGTGAAGGCTAGTGACGCTGAAATTGACTATCTATTGGCCGAGACCAATCGCATTATTCCTACTGCCCAGCTCACGCGTACGGACGTAAAATTTACCTACTCTGGTATCCGTCCACTACCAGCAAAGCCATCAGGCTCGACCAGCAGCATTACGCGCAGCCATTCTATCTACGATCACACTCGCGATGGTGCCAGTAACTTGCTGTCACTGGTTGGCGGCAAGCTCACCACTCATCGCGGCAGCAGTGCTCAATTAGTTGCTGCAGTCTGCCACAAACTGAATCGCTCGACTCCCCCCTGCCTCACCGCCAGCACGCCCCTCCCTGGCTCGATGCTACCTACCGATGCCATCGTGCGAGACGTTCAGCGTCAATATGGCGATCGCCTTCCCGCCGCCACCATCTCCCATTTGTTTTCGATTTACGGCAGACAAACCGAGCGCGTCCTCGCCCTAACGGACACATCTCCCGATCTGTTGGAACCTGTCGTAACTACGCAACCCGATATCAGGGCTCAAGTAGTGTTCGCCGAACGCGAGGAAATGGCTCGCACGATGCTGGATATCACGCTGCGACGCACGTCGATGGCCATATCGGAACATTACGGCCGGGATGTCTTGCCAGGCATTGCCGCAGTATTGCAAACCCATTGTGGCTGGTCGCAAGACCGCTGCGATCGCGATATCGCCAAGCACGAACGGTACGTGCGGAGCAATTGCGTACCTGACTACGTGATTGAAACAGCAATGTAAACCTTCCCGGTCATGGCATACAGCTCGGTGTTTACTGATGGCTGGTCATCTGACTGATTGCGTTTTGTCTTGACCCATTAGGATACTCTCTCTCGGGCAATTCAAGGTCTCTCAATTGCAGATGAGCTGCTCGCACTGCTTTGGCGCTGTTGCTTCCAGCTTTGGGGGGTGCTGCTTAGAGAAATAGAGCCGTTGAGATCGCTGTTATAACAACATGGCTTCGGCCTCGTCATCCTCTACATGATTCAGACCTGAGGATCGACAACTGCGTTAATCTGAGAAAACAACTCTTTTCCATGTCCTTGTCTTCATGGAAGCAAAAACTCCCTACTATCCTCCTGTCGAGATCCTGTTGCATCACAATAGCGACCCCTTCATCCTGGCAGAAGACCCTTTGCCCAATTACGTTCAAGAGCTAGGGCTCACTCCTGCCGATATCCCCGAACTGGCTCGTCTTGCCGCTGATGCTCAGTTTGATAACGACCCTGATGATGAGCTGAAGACATTAGCGCCACTGCGTGCAGCCCATGCACTAGGCCAAATCGCCTCTGAAGCTCCTGTAGAAGCCATCAGAGCCCTAATATCCTTATTCGACCAAGAAGCACGATGGTATGAAGAGGAACTGATTGATATCTTCACTCGTGTTGGACCGACGGCCACTGATTACCTTATTGCTTACCTAAATAACGAGACCAAACCGGACCTGTCCCGAATGTATGTTCAGGATTGCCTGAGCGAGATTGCTCAAGCCTATCCTGAAACCAGCGACCGCTTCCAACGAGAACTAGTGGCTTGCCTGGAGAAATTCGAGCAAAACCCGCCCCTACTGAATGGTTCCATCATTGCTGAGCTCATTGCCCTTGAAGCCGTAGAGACAGCCCCACTGATGGAGGCCGCCTACCAAGCTGAACGAGTTGACCTAAATATTACAGGGCCATGGGCTGCTGTGCAGGTGGATTTGGGACTCAAGCAGAAATCGGATTTCAGGCCAGAGGAGCTGGAGATTCCCCGCCATCTAAGATTGGAGCTTTTCCAAGAGAGATTCACCACGGATCTGTTTAACGTCCTCGATAACTCGGCAGTGGCCAGTGCTAGGCCACCGGTCAAAGGATTTGGAGAGACCCTGCCGTCGAAGAAATCCAAAAAGAAGTCAAAAAAGAAAAAGTGATCGTCACCTGAAGTCCCTGCCCAGCCTGCTATTGGGATCGCTGTAAGAAATAGTTCTACTGTGTCTGACGATCGCCCCGGCTTTCCAGTTGCGATCGTCAGCGATACCGGTTGATGCTACAGGGTGTGCTCTTCAATCATTTCGGATTCATTTTCTGCGTCAGCAAGCCACTCCTGCATGGACGGAAAAGCCCAGATGGCAGCGGCGTAAGCTCGCGCAATGGGGTCGAGTTCGACAGCATAGGTGCGGAACCGGGAGACGACGGGAGCAAAAAAGGCATCGGCGATGGTGAAGGAGCCAAACAAAAAATCCCCGTCACCGCCGAACTGTTCGCGACATTCTCGCCAAATAGTCGTGATGCGATCGCAATCTTCCTGCACTCCTGGTTTGCGTCCGCGCTCGGGCCACGAACTGCGACAGTCCATCGGCATGTGTTGGCGTAACGGCACGAATCCCGCATGCATCTCCGCACTGACCGCACGGGCACGGGCGCGAGCAGCGGGATCGCTCGGCCACAACCCCGATGCCGGAAACGTCTCGGCTAGGTATTCGGCGATCGCCAGTGACTCCCACAGCCACATATCGCCATGTCGGAGTGCCGGGACCCGACCCGAGGGCGAATACTTCAAGATTTCAGCGTGAGTATTGGGTAAGTTGAGCGGGATGCGAATTTCCTCAAAATCCGCGTCTGTTTGCTTCAGCGCTAACCAGCCCCGCAGCGACCACGATGAATAGTTTTTATTACCAATGACAATCGCTAAGTCTGCCACGATCGCAGTTCTCCATCACGCGCTCGCCCAGATTATCAACATATGGAAGCGACCGCGAGGTAATTGTGCGCGGACGAAATTAACTGGCAGCCGGACTCAACTCGGCATCTTCGGCTTCGTTGCTGACAAAACTCTCATCTTCCAATGCTGTCGGCTGTTCGATGGCGTATTTTAAGGTGTGCCAGGACAAATTCGCGCACTTAATCCGCACGGGAAAGCGAGAAACACCCTGCATCACGTTCAAACTGCGATACTCGCGCGGGAAATCCTCGCCCCCTTTCATCATTCCTTGAAACTTCTCCACCATCCGCAACGCTTCCGGTATCGCCATGCCTTTAAGTGCATCTGCCATTAAATCTGCAGAGGCCATCGCGATCGCGCAGCCTTCACCTTCAAACTTGATATCTATAATGCGATCTCCCGCATCGTTCAGGGTTAAAGTCAGTTCAAGGGTATCGCCACAGGAAGGATTGTGGCCGCGTTGATGGCGATGGACTGGGTCGACCTTACCGCGATTGCGAGGCTTTTTGTAGCGCTCTAGGATCACCTGCTGGTAAAGGTTACGGAGTTTGTCCAGCGACATAAATTTCAAGTTTTGTGAAGGTCTAGCCTCAATCTAGCACGGGCGATCGCGCCTCAGTATCCCAGTTTCGATCCCACTGTTTTGCTGCGCGCATAGGCCGCCAGTACGGCCAGAGCGCTCATCGCAACTCCGGGCCATCCCCAAAACTGGTTGATACTCCAACCGAATGTGGCCGCAGGCCAGGCAAACGCATTGACGAATGCCAACAGTCCCATCCACCAGTCTCCGCCCCCTTCAGTCGTTCGCCTCATGAGGTCGCCGCGCGGTCTGGGCACAGCACTCCACAGTCGAATCACTGCGGCAGACACAGTAGCCCCAATAAACGCGATCGCCATCCATTCCCAACGCTCAGCCCGGTTGACCATCAACCAACCGTACATCGGTGCGAGGAGCAGCCAGACGGGGGCGATCGCTGCTACTAATTTCACCACGCGCAAGCGATCCCCAGAAATGGGAGCCGAAGCCAGCAAATCGGGAGCCTCCTCGCCATCGACGCAGATACTCGTCAATGCCGCCACCAAAGAACTACCCAAGAAAACGGATATCAACCCGACCTGAGCGCTAGTGTTGAGGCCAACATCAACGTCTGGCGATCGTCCGACAATCAACACCATGGCCGGAACGAGATACAAAATCTGCAACAGCGTTCGTGACACCAGAAACGGATTGCGCCAAATCGAACGCCATTCCTTGAGCAACAGAATGCGAAAGTATCCACTCTGAAAGCGCATGATTGGGATGCGCCCGCGCCGTTTGCGCCTAGCCGAGTTTGTCGCCTGTTGAGTACTGCGGAGAAAACTGCGATAAGCGATCTTCACCGTGAACCACATCGTGACCGCGCTCGCCCCAACAAACAGTATGAGCGAGGGACCATCTGCTACCAAGGCTCGAGGGACGAGTAACAGCGGGTTGTCAGCGCTGAGGAGTCCTCCTGCCGCGAATAGGGCTAAAAATTGCTGTGACGCGTCTTCAGCAACGGGGTCGAGCGTTTCTGGATTGACGGAGTTTTCCAGCCAGCCGTCATCGAACCAATAGATTGATTGACTGACCAAGAAGAAGCTAGCACCAATCAAACTCGCGATAATTTGACCGCCGACGCGGGCCCGCTTCAATCCCAACAGCCTGACCAAACCGAGGGTTAGAAGTATTCCCACGCTGGCCGACATCAGAGCCAAACAGAGCAAGGTGGGAACGAGGCCTAAAATCTGTGGGAAGCCGATGAGAATACCAATGCTCAGCGCGGGAAGCGCGAGGGGCAGCCAGCTGGCAAATATGGATAAGGCGATCGCAATTAGGCGACTGGAGAAAATAACTTCCCCATTTAGCGGTGAGGACAGCAATAAGTCCAGATCGCCGCGTTCGAAGAGATTTTCAATACTGAGCTTCATCGCTTGAAACAGCGACAAAGTCCACATGAGTGCGAGCACGGCAAACGCAGACCACAGCAAAATCGCCGCTATCACTTCGCGAACATCTGCTGGAATCTCATCTCCACTAATGAAATTCCTCCAGTCGGAGGCAAACTGCACGCCGAGCGCGCTCATGCCAATGACGTATAGCAGTCCGACTCCTACCAGCACAACTGTTAGAACGCGGGAAAGCTTACCTAGCGATCGCCATGACAGCAGTAATTCGTGTTTCAACAACCACGGCAGACTGCCCGGTTTCATAGAGCCGCTCCCGTCGTCTCGACCAAGCTGAGAAAGACATCTTCCAGGGAGCTGCTGCCGTTTCGACTGCGCGATCGCAGCTCGTCCAGCGTGCCTTCCGCTATCAGTTGGCCGCGACTGATGATGCCGATGCGTTGTGCCAACCGCTCTGCCATTTCCATGATGTGAGTGGTGAAGATCACCGTGTTGCCTGCGGCGACATAATTCACTAGCAAATCTTTGACGCCTTTGGCGGCGGCAGCATCGAGTCCTGTCAACGGCTCGTCCAGCACCATCAACTTCGGTTGGTGAATCAACGCTCCTGCCAGAGCGAGCTTCTGTTTCATGCCGCGCGAGAAAGATTCGGTCAAATCCTGGCGATGCTCCCACAAATTCAACCATTCCAACAGCTCTTGCGCGCGCGCTTCTGCTGCCTGCGCGTCCATATGCCACAATCCGGCTACAAATTCGAGGTATTCCTGTGGCCTCAGTTTGCCGTACAGCATCGGATCGTCGGGTAAGTAGGCCATTTCCGTTTTGGCTCGTTCCGGTTCGCTGACGACACTTGCTCCCAGAATGAGGGCATCGCCACTGTCTGGCTCTAGCAGCCCCGTTACCATTCGCAACGTCGTGGTTTTGCCCGCTCCGTTCGGCCCCAGTAGTGCATACAGACTGCCGCGCGGTACGCGTAAATGAAAATCGCGGACGGCCTGCGTTTCGCCAAAAGATTTATTGAGACCGCGCAATTCTAAAGCAGGTGGCCCCGAGAGCAAAGATGTCGACATAACTCCACGCGGATTGAATCGGTACCTGGAGATCGCTCCCCAGACCTTCATACCTTACCCACCCGCTCGGAGAACCCGGCGCAGGGCTTAGCGACCCGCAAGTTTCAGCTTCACTACTACGCCGAACTATCCAGAAACACAGAAGTTCCGCCGCTGCTAGCAGCAGCTTCGCCGTAGGCATAACGAATTAATTCGTGTAAATCCAACGTTTTGCCCCAATGCGCTTGAGACGTGTCTAATCGTTTTAACTATGGTTATTCATCAAATTGATGTATGATAAATGGAAGTGGGAGGTTAAATAAGATGTCGATCGCGACGATGCTGAGCGAGGTCGATGTTTCTCCAGCGGTGCTAAACGATCGCGGGGCATTCATTCATGCCGTGCGCCGAGGTATTCCGGGGGCAGTGGTGCAACAGGCGATCGCGATTGTGGGCGATCGCGAGCTGTTCGTGCGGCTTTTGGATACGACTTCGGCGAATTTGAGTCGGTTTTATCGCAAGAAAACGCTAACTCGGGCAGATAGCGAAGACGTGTTAGATACGCTGCGGGTGTTTCAAGAGGCCGTGACGGTTTTTGAGGACGAGGAGATCGCGCGCGAATGGTTGCATACCCGCATTCCAGCGTTGACGGGAGAGCGCCCGATTGATTTGTTCGATACCTCAGAAGGACGTTCGCTAGTACGGGAGTCGCTGCGGGCGATCGAGTACGGCGAATTTTCCTGATGCGGCTGTATCGGATTGCTAAAGAGAAATATTTGGCGATCTTTTCAGGGCGAGGGAAATCATTTTTAGATGGCGCGCGCTGGAATCAGCCCGGATTCCCCGTGCTTTATTTTGCGCCGAGTCCGGCGGTAGCATTGCTGGAAATGGCGAATTATCTTCCCTCTCCCCAGCTAGTTCCCAAGAACTATCGACTTGGCATCTACGAACTGCCTGATGAAGTTTCCTGCAAGACGCTGGAGATCGCCGATATGCCCCCAGACTGGGCGAAATATCCCTATCCAGCTAGTACTCAGGCCATTGGCAGCGAGTGGTTGAGAGAGGGGGCGAGTTTGTGTTTGTTCGTACCTAGCGCTGCAGTTCCATCGGGGTTGGAGCAAGTCGTGGTGGTGAATCCCATGCATCCGGAGATCGCGACTCTCAAGCTCGTTGATGTTAGAGCTAATTTGTACAACGACCGCGCGTTCCAAGGGATTTAATCTTCGGTGGCAAACGCGATCGCCAGTGTCTTAATTTCAAACGGCTCGAATTCACACGTAAAAGATTTTTCGCTGGACTCTAGTTCGCTCAGATCGCGTTCGAGGAGGTCGCATTCTGTTGCTGTCGCGATCGGCCAATGAGTTTTGATTTTGCATGAAGTGGAATCGCCGTGACTTTCGTAGAGACGGACAATCCAGCGCAAGCCCGTTTCAGCTTGTTTGAAGGCAGTTAGCACGACATTGGATGCGGAAATCTCCAGGACACTTCGACCGGATTCGAGGTCGAGGGCGGGGCCGAGTTGCAGCGGTACATTCAGATTCCAACCTTGACGAACGATATGGGCTGCTTGCCAATTGCCTCGGTGCGGGCAGAGGCAGTAGGTAAATTCGTGCGAGCCGCGATCGGAAGTAGGGTGGGGCCAGGTGGGCGATCGCAATAAACTCAGCCGTAATTGGGAGGGTTTGGCATCGTAGCCGTATTTGCAATCATTCAGAATGGCTAGCCCCACATCCTCGCCGCTCAAGTCTGCCCAGCGTAAAGCAGGCACTTCCCATTTGGCTCTAGCTGCTGGCGTTTCTCCACGGGTGCTACGCGCGATTGCGCCAAACGGAATCTCGCAGGTGACGAAATCGGCCTCAAAATCGAGCGGGAAGCAGGCTTTAAGCAAAACGTGTTCTTCGTTCCAGTCGATTTGATTACAGATAGTTATATAAGGTGCGTCGGCTTCCAGCTGGATATCTTGGATGACGGTGGAATGTTGAAACCGTTTGACAATGCGGACAGTGGCGCGCAAGGGACCGCGTTCGACGATTTCAGTGGAGAGCGAGCGCCACAGCATCAACGGTTTTGACTCGTAATCGGGATCGATATTCCAGGCATCCCAGTACTGGCCTTTGTCTGCAAAACACTGGAGCTCTGCAAGACCGGAAAGCAGCGATCTCCCGGAGCGCTTGTCGATAATGCGACCGATCGTGCCCGAGTAGCCATAGATTTCGACGCGAATATGGTTGTTTTCAATCACGTAGCGATTGTCTAAGCCGCCCCGTGACGTGTTGAGGTCGCTATCAAAGGGAAACGGCGAGGGTTCGCCAGGTTCGATTTGAATCCGAATTTGACTCAATCCAGGGAGTGCGGGAGGCCGAAATAGAATGCCATCGTTCGTGACTTGGAACGGCAGCGCCTCGCCCGTCTCAGCTCGAATAGCGGCTACGCGATTGCGCCCTTCTAGCAAAACTAAATCCGACCGTTTCCAGCTCGTCAAATTCCATAGAGTTAACGTCTCGACTGCTTCGGACTGCATGGGGCGGAGGACGTGGAGGCGATCGCGAATGTCTGCACAAAGCTGGCGAGCGTCCTCCCACGCGCGATTGGCATCCTCAAACACTTCGGGAATCGCCGAGCCGGGCAAAATATCGTGAAATTGATTGGTTAGCGCTTCTCGCCACGCAGTTTGGATTTCTTGGTGCGGGTACGACATGCGATTGGAGAGGGACGCGATCGCGCTGAAAATCTCTATATTTCGCAGCAGCATTTCGACTTCGCGATTCTGCCGTTTTTGATCGGCTTTGGTGGTGTGAGCGCCGCGATGCAGTTCTAAAAAAAGTTCGTCATTCCACACGGGCAGATCGTCAGTATTGAGATTGGCCCGCACTAGATCGAAATACTGCTCTGATGTTGCTGCATTAACCGTAAAAAATAGTTCGGACTGCGCCCACTCGCGCCCGATATCGAGCATGTCAGCCGTGGGACCGCCTCCGTGGTCGCCTACGCCGAAAAACCAAAGTCCGTCTTGCAGCTCGTGCTGACTTTCTTGTGCAGCCATGAATGACGCGATCGCTTCTGGCTCGATCGCTTGCCCGATTTCGCTACTGCAATGAGCCAGAATTTTGCTGCCGTCTAATCCCTGCCACCAGAACCACTGATGCGGAAACGAGTTCGTATCGTTCCAAGCTAGTTTTTGGGTAACGAACGTTTTGTAACCAGACTTGTTTAGAATTTGCGGTAATTGCCAGTTAAACCCGAAACTATCGGGAAACCAAGCAACAACAACATCGCGATCGAACTTGGCTTGAAAGTAAGATTTTCCATAGAGCACTTGGCGAACCAGGGCTTCGCCACAGGGTAAGTTCAGATCGGGCTCGACCCAAGTACCGCTAGTGATGTCCCAGCGCTCGCTTTTGACTGCTGCTCGTATGCGATCGAATGTGGCTGGGTTGCGTTCTTCTATCCACTGATAAGAGAGTGCGGTGGTTTGGTTGAAAATGAGTTCGGGATACTGCTGTTGTAAATTCAATGCTGATTCGAATGTCCGTTCAGCCACGTCGCGAGTTTCCGCAATCGGCCAGAGCCAAGCTACATCCAAATGCGCGTTGCCTAAGAAATGTACCGTTCTTTGCTTGAGTTGTTGTCCCAAAGGCAACAGTGCTTGTCGTACCTCCGCCAATGTCTGAAATAAAGAGTCATCGAAAGGCTCAGCCAGCGATCGCTCCAGTTCACTGACGGCGTCATCCCATGCGACCGTCTGAATATTCAACTGCGACTCGTAAGCCCGCAGTACGGCTAACTCGTCGGCAAACTTGCCCGGATCGCAAGGGCGATCTCGCCATTCCCAAAGCAGCATCGACGTTTGCAGTGCTCCTGTATCGTGGCCGGGACTTTTCAGATTCAACTCGAAGGTCCAAGTCTGGCCGGGTGCAGCTGAGTCCGTCAGCAACAAACGACAGTCGCGATCGAATAAATCTCCTTCCTGAATACGAGTACCGTTCATGTCGATCGCAGCCCAATCTGCCCACCACGCTACTTTGAATCGCAGCATAGCTCCGGTAACCGATACCCCTTGCCAAGTGTTGGGCACCGTCCAGGTTTGTTTGAGATAAATCGGCGTTCGGTTTTGGGGCCACAGCAGTAAAGGAGGATCCCGATCGAGCGATCGCGGTTCTAAGGCATCTTTTGACGCATCATCCCCTTCGCAGCCCCACCAGGACGAAAGCAGATCGCAGCGTGCTATCTGGCGCAGTTTGCTAATGCTCTCGGACAGCTGTTGATTCACGCGATCGCCTCGCTCCAGTCTGATGGCATTATGCCCCTCTCCTTCCCGAAGTGAGATCGTGTCACGGACTGGATGGGAATATCTATGTTTCGAAGTAGAGGATGAAAGTGATGGCTAGACTGTAGGTCGAGCGGGAGAGGATGGATGGGATGACAGTAGCAACGACTTCAACCAAGACTGCGATGAGTCTGGCGGAGTTTCTCGCCTTCGATGATGGGACAGATGTCAGCTACGAGCTGGAGAATGGGGAGCTGATTGCTATGCCACCGGAGAGCGATCGCAATCAACGAATTACCTCGGTTTTGTTTGCGTATTTGTTGCGTTTGGGAATTGCACCTGAATGCTTGCGCATGAATGCAGAGTTAGTAGTGAGCGGAGCACGAGCGACAGTAAGAGTGCCAGATTTAATGGTGTTGTCCGAAGAATTATTAGCGGCATTAGAGGGTGCAACACGGGCAACGGTGACGCTGGAGATGCCTCCGCCTGCGTTGGTTGTTGAATTGGTATCGCCAGGGCAGCGGAACATCGATCGCGACTATCGCTACAAGCGATCGCAGTACGAGGCGAGGGGAATTCAGGAGTATTGGATCGTTGACCCGTTGACGCAAAAGGTGACCGTGTTGCAGTTGCAGGAAGGTCTCTATGAAGGGATGACTTTTGAGGGAGAGGCGACGATCGAGTCCGAACAGCTAAAAGCCCTACAGGTAGGGGAAGAATTAACTACGGTAAAAATACTGGATGCGAAGGCGTAAAGGTAATTGGTACTGCAAAGTACGGATGGACTCTCAAGAAGGAGATGCGCGCCGCGATCGCGCAATCATCCCATGCAGTCAACATATCCATGCTTCTAAAACAATGAGGAGGGGGTGATAAAGACGCAACCAAGTGGGAGTAATACCGCACACCTAACGGATGACAGTAGACACTTCCGCCAAACGATCTAGAAGACAATAGAAGTAGGGTCTCTTGTCAGCGTGCCGTCCTCGATTACGGTTGCTTCAACTGCACGAGAGGGACGCTCCGAGCACGAAGGACATCATTTTTTCTCATGGGCAAAAAACGTCATCCGTGGCGGTGGGCGATCGCGATTGCGGTCGTAGGCATAACGGGGGCGGTCGTATCCACGGCGATCGTGCGTCATCGAGCAAAACAACAGGTTGACGTAGACGCTTTAACGGTGCCCGTCGAGATTCAGTCCCTTGCCACGCGTATCACCGCTAGCGGAAAACTCCAGCCTATCCGAACCGTCAATCTCAGTCCTAAAACTACCGGTATCTTGTCGGAACTTTACGTGGAACAGGGAGATGTCGTCGAGCGCGGACAAGTGGTGGCACGGATGGAAAGTAATACCATCACGGCCGAACTGGCGCAAGCGCAGGCTCGGCTCTCTCAAGAAGAGGTGCGACTGGCCAAGCTTCGGGCAGGTAATCGCCCTCAAGATATCGCCCAAGCGCAATCGGGATTGGAGCGATCGCTAGCCCTGGTTCGCCAAGCGGAGGCTCGGCTGAAACTGGCCGAAGAGCGAGTCCGCCGCAATCGCGAATTAGTCCAAGAAGGAGCCATCTCGAGCGATAGTTTCGACGCCGTTTTGAATGAAGCCGACAGCGCCCGCGCCAATCTCGCCCAAACGCAGGCTGACGTGCGTCAGTCGGAAGAAAATTTGGCTTTGCTAAAAGCGGGCAGTCGAGCAGAGGATATCGCCGAGGCTGAAGCCCGAGTGCAGGAGGCGATCGCCAATATCCAAACCATTCAGGTGCGCCAAAACGATACTGAAATCCGCGCGCCCTTCTCGGGATTAATATCCCAAAAATTCGCTACTGAAGGTGCTGTTGTCACGCCCACCACGTCTGCTTCTGATGCGGCGTCTGCCACTTCGACTGCGATCGTGTCGCTGGCGAGCGGATTAGAGGTCCTCGCGGAAGTGCCTGAAGTCGATATCGGACAGATACAGGTCGGGCAAGCGGTGGAGGTGCAAGCGGATGCCTATCCCGAACGCGTCTTCGAGGGGCGCGTGCAGCTTGTTGCCCCCGAGGCTGTCGTCAAACAAAACGTCACGTCATTTCAGGTGAGGGTGGATTTAGTGACGGGACAAGAGGTGTTGCGCTCGGGGATGAATGCTGACGTCACGTTCGTGGGCGATCGCGTGCAAGATGCTCTCGTCGTACCCACGGTGGCAATTGTCACGCAACGCGGTGATACTGGCGTCCTCATTCCGGGAGAAAATGACCGCCCCCGTTTCACTCCTGTGGCTTTAGGGACTGCTGTGGGGGATAAAATGCAGCTTCTCGAAGGGGTATCTGAAGGCGATCGCGTATTCGTGGAACTGCCCCCCGGCCAGAGCTTAGACAATCTCACCTTCGGACGCGATCGCTAACGTGCAGAATAGGAGTTCACAAGGGGAGAGCAGGTCGTGCATCTAAGCGAAAGTTTAGCGATGGCGGTCAAAACCCTGGCGGCGAATAAGTTGCGTAGCAGCTTGACCATGCTGGGGATTGTGATTGGCAATGCCTCTGTGATCGCGATGGTGGGTTTGGGAGAAGGCGCTCAGGATTTCGTCTCGCAGGAAATTGAAGGATTGGGGCCTAATATTCTGTTCGTCGTTCCTGGCAATCGCGAAACACAGCGGGCAACCTTTGACGTACCGAAAACGCTCGTTCTGGCGGATGCGGATGCGATCGTCTCGCAAGTGGCCTCTGTTAATGGTGTTGCGCCCGAATACAACAATCGTGGCTTAGTGACCCGAGGTAATCGCAGCACCAACACTACCTTTGTCGGTACTACGCCCTCATTTCCGGAAGTTCGACAGTTCCAGGCCGGACGCGGACGCTTCTTCAGCAATATTGACTATCAGCGCAATACCCAAGTTGCCGTGCTCGGGAAAGATTTAGCCGAACGCATGCTGGGCGATCGCGACCCCGTGGGCGAACGCATTCGGCTCAACAACATCAGCTTTACCGTGATTGGCGTTCTCGACGAAAAAGGCTCGAATCTCGGTCTGAACTACGACGATGCTGTCCTCGTTCCCCTCACGACTATGTCTAAGCGATTGGTGGGGCAAACCTCGCCTTTTGGCGTCGAACTTACCTACATTGCTGTGTCAGTCGATGAGGCTGACAACCTGAGAGCCGCGACATTTCAAATCTCAAATCTGCTGCGCCTGCGCCACAAAATTACGGGTGAAAACGATTTCGATATCACGAGTCAAAACGACCTGCTGGATATCACCGACACGATTACCACTGCGCTTACGCTGCTCTTGGCCGCGATCGCCGGCATCTCTCTCCTCGTCGGCGGCATCGGTATTATGAACATCATGCTGGTGTCGGTGAAAGAGCGTACTCAAGAAATTGGTTTGCGCAAAGCAGTCGGAGCGTCGCGACAGGACATCTTGCTGCAATTTGCAATTGAAGCCGTGATTCTGTCTGCGATCGGTGGCGTTGTGGGGGCAGGCATTGGCGTGGGGGGAGCGTTGGCGATCGGTTTGGCGACACCATTTCAACCAGGCATTTCAGTAGTCGCGGTCGCAACCACGGTTGTGGTCTCGGGCAGCATCGGTTTATTTTTCGGCATTTTCCCGGCTCGACAAGCTGCCAAACTCGATCCCATCGTGGCCTTGCGCAGTATTTAAAAGGCAATCGCTCTTAACTTCCCTTCTCTGCTGAGCGTTGGTGATGGCGAAGAGTAGATATGAAACGGACGTTATTGCTCTTGACGTTTTAGCTAGGACACAGAAGACCTGACTGCGCCTGGGTTCTGGGTAGCTAAAATGTACTAAGCAGCTTGACGGCTGCTATATCAATCGAGTTTGGATGATGGGGCTGGCGATCGCGTCTTTAGATCGACATCCAACGCGCGACAAATTAGGTATTAGGTGAGACAAAACAGGTCCTGCTTGCCAGCAAGTCCTCGAGAACAGTTAGAATTTCTTTGGTAGCGATGCTATGGTTCCGTATATTTCTCCTTGCCCACTCATCCCGACCTGCGTATGTCTTCATTGCGAGAGTGCTTAGTGAAGCTGCCGCTCGTACTCGGATTGAGTGCGCTCGCTCTGACCGCATGTCGCAGCGATCGTGCCAACCGCAATGTCGCTCTCGATGAAGCGATCGCCTCATCAAAAGCTGTTTCTCTGCCCTCCTTGGAGCCTTTAACTCCACCAACTGCCGCACGTGCCTACAATCTCAATTTCATTGCTGATGCAACTGAAAAAGTTGCTCCAGCCGTCGTTCAGCTCGAAATCGAACCCGTTGTCGCCACTGCTACTGAGAAAGAAGAAGAGCGGGAAAAACGGGAAAAACTTGAGACCATCGAACCGCGTATACCCAAATGGCGACGTTTCTTTGGGCTTTTCCATCAGTTCGGCGATCGCTCAGCCCCGAACGAAGACTTCACGCATCCCCACATCCCATCAGAGTTACCGTCCCCCGAACGCCAGGAATCTGGCTCCGGCTTCATCATCGATCCTGAAGGTTGGATTGTGACCAATTCTCACGTGGTTGAACTCACTGATACGGTCATGGCGACGCTACCGGATGGTCGCCAACTCTCTGGGAAGGTAGTAGGCCGCGATCCGTTAACCGATCTTGCTGCCATCAGAATTGAGACAACAGAGCCATTACCTGCCGTCAACTTGGGAGATTCGAGTGTCCTTCGTCCAGGTGAGTGGGTCGTAGCTTTAGGAAGTCCACTGGGTCTGAGTAACAGCGTTACGGCAGGTATTATTAGCGCTCTCGGCCGCACGAGCCAAGAAATTCAGGTGGGTGACAAGCGCGTTGATTTCATTCAGACTGATGCCGCCATTAATCCCGGCAATTCCGGCGGCCCGCTGATTGATATTGATGGCAAAGTGGTGGGTATTAACACGGCCATCGCCCACGGGGCAGAGGGCATTGGTTTTGCCATTCCTATCAACGAAGCCCGCATCATCATCGATCAACTCGTGAACGCGGGTCGCGTCGTGCGATCGTACGTCGGCATTCGCATGAATACGCTGACCCCTAAACTGTTGGATGATTTACGCGAGGAGGCCCAATTCAAAATTGATCGGGAGCTCACCAAGGGAGTAGTCGTAACTGGAGTTATCCCGCAATCTCCAGCAGAAATAGCAGGAGTCATTGAGGGAGATATTATCGTCGGCCTAGATGGAAAAGCAATTGGCAAAGCCAGTGATATTCAGCGAGAAATTGCCGCCAGGGAAGTAGGCTCTGCGGTCAATTTCAACATTAACCGAGGGGGAGAGTCTCACACGATATCAGTTACAACTATTGAGCTTGATCGAGAACTTGGCTAGTTCTGCGATCGCATCTTTACTAGTTCACTTGCGGTGAGTTGTCGCTGATGAATTGAATCGTTAGTCTTCCTCCTGTCAAGTTTTACCTCTTTTATAAAGCCTCCGAACTGGTCTTGCTCTATTGAGTTTTGGATTCTGTATTATAGTTGTGCTCAATGTATTGAATTAGCTTTAAATCGAACTGAATCAGCCGCTATTATTAAATTGCAAATTGTCCAGTGCTTATCTTCTACTATGAGATGTCAGCAAACTCGTTTGTTATCCTTTGCGATCGCCAGTCTGTTGGGAATGGTTCCTCAAGTTGCGCGGGCGGCTACATTTATACCAGTAGATCTCGACCAGCTCGATCTAGGGGCTACCATTGTTGGCCCAGTCGGTCCCGAAGTAGAGATGACGTTTGTCAATGATGCGGGAGAGGGACTTGGCGATCTGATTAGTAGCGTGTCATGTCCAACTGGATTCGATAGTTGTGTGCCTCCAGACAATCCCCTGGGAACTCTTCTCTACACGTACAAGCATGAAGTCACTCCTGGAGTAGATTTTCCCAACGATCCTCCCTTTCCTACACCTGCGTCTGTTCTTCCCATAGATAACGTGTCTGAGTTCCGTCTCGATTTTGCGGCAGCAGGCTTTACAGGGATTGTCGGCTTCAGCTTTTCAGAGGCTGTGGCAGCCATCGGTAGCGAAGATATTTCGATAGAGCAGTTAGGGGACAGCAGCCTAATCTGGCAGTTGCCCTTGGCTTCTGGTTGGGGGACCGGAGAAACAATTACGTTTTTCTGGCAAACCACCCAACCTCCTACTGGACCAGGTGGCGTTTATGGGTTGGCTAATGCCGAGCAAATAGGTACGGGTGCAGGCCCGCTGCCTGCACCCGTAGTTCCAGAAGGCCCGAATTCACTAGCGCTGTTGATTGTTAGCGGTGTATTCCTGGTAGGGAGACGACGCCTTGCTAAACATAAGCAGTGCGATCGCTGATATGTGTGAATCGCAAACATGGTTTACATTGACCAGACCCACTTTGGCTTACCAATATCTCGTCGATAGTCAGCAAAACGAAGCCGCTCAGTTGACTGTTGATAGAGAGTCCTCACTTCTGCTTGGGTAGGTATCAAAGCCCGCTTCTGTTCGAGCTTCTGCCACGGTGATTGAGCAATCGAACTGTGCTGACGCTCTCGGTTGTAGTAACTCTGCCACTGGCACAACAGCTCCGGCAGACTAGGGGAGTTCAAATCTGCCAGGCTGTAAAACTCTTCCCAATCTGTCCGTTGAGTGCGCTCGACTTTGCCATTGAGATGCGGCGAATGCGGCCTTGTGGGTCGAAACTTGATCTGCAACTCCATCAAGCGTTTTTGAACGCTGTAGGCCATAAATTCCTGTCTTCGGTCCGTTTGGAGCCGTTGGATAGGGAAAGGCAACTCTGCTTGAACATGGGTGAGGAAATCTAAGGTATGGCGGCTGCCATTTCATCTAGGACGCTTGCTGGAGGACATACTCCATGGCATCACGCAACGAATCGAAGTGTT
>JBCBVC010000007.1:0-56713 GCA_039817845.1 Cyanobacteria bacterium J06642_2 | reverse complement strand
TGGGTTCATATACTCCATCGACCAGATGAAACCCAACAAACTCCAAACTATCTGGGTCGATCCAAAAGTAGTAGGGTGTGCGCCAAATATCCTGGTAAATCTGCTTTTTGAGTCCTCGGTCTTTCTCTGCGGTTGAGTCTGAAAGTACCTCGACGATGACGTTGGGATATTTGCCGTCTTCCTGCCACACTGTCCAACTCTTGCGCGGGCGGCGCTCAGTGTCTAACACCACGAAAAAATCGGGGCCGCGAAAGTCCTCAGATTTACGTCTCCGCTGACTGTAGTAAACCGTCAGGTTTCCGGCAGCAAAGAAGTCGGTGCGCTCGTCCCACCACCACTCCAGACTGGTGAGTAAGGCTACGAGCTGTTGCAAGTGTAGGTAGGTTTCCAAGCAGGGTTCGTCGCTGTAGAGTTCTTCGTCAAGGGGAACCGTGACGTACTCGGAGGCATCCACCGATTTCGGTTTGTAGTCTTGCGCGATCGCCATCGGGTGTTCTTCCGTGCGTCTTCTCGATCGTACAGTGACTCGGAGGCTGATGCTTTCATTATGGCCTTGGAACTTGGACTCCTCTTTCCAAGCGGCTTCCCCCGGATTCGACCGCTCTCGGGTCTTGTTCGATGGGATCGTATATGTCAAAAACTCCCCTGCATATCGGACATCGCCCTTGCAACCAGTTGACAGCCTTCATTTCTTGGAATCGTACTTGTTCCATAAAGCTCGCTTGCGCTTGTGAGCTTCCCTTAGGCGGTCGAAATACGCCTCGTGAGTTGGCAAATCCGTCCAATTGTCGATCCGAGGGGATAGCGTTTCCAGTGCCTTCATGTATCGCACCGCATGACTGTAAGACTTCGAGCGAGCGCGTTCCACAATATCCTCGGTCAGTGCCCGATAGAGAATCGTGGCTTCTAGCGGCCAATCGGTCTGCAAACGTTTGGCCGCTGGTTGCAAATCGTAGTAGCTCCTTCCCTCCCAACGGTCGCGGTGCTCGAGCACGAGAGCGGCAGCTCGCTCGATTTCACCTAGCTCCGTCAAAAAGCCGAGGACGGTGGATGGATATCGGTGGGAGGTTACTGCTTCCAGGAGTTCTTCCTTGAGCGGCTCGGGATCCTCGGCATGTTTGAGGCATTCATCAAAGTCGCTTGGAAAGGGACTCGCCAGAAAGAGTTCTATCCGGATCTCTTGCGCTTTTTTGGCATTGCCCAATCCCTCTAAAGCCTTAATCTTCAATCGCCGTTTTCTATCGGCTCGGTTCGACGCGTCCTCTACTAGCTCCAATCGGTTCAGTGCTTCTTCAAAACGCTCTGCCTTGAGCAGTCGTTCGGCGATGTCCAACAGCTGATAGTCACCCGGCGTCCCTTTGTAGCTTTCTACCACGGCAATGTATTCATCCACATCCCCACGGGCATCGGCTACCTGCAAGAGACCCTCGATGCAATCAAAGCGGGAGGCAGACCTCTGCATCTTGGCCCCCTCTCCCCCTGCTATTTGGTTTTTCAGCTGTTCCTCCAAGCGGGCAAGTCCTTCCGCTCCCAAGACCGCTCCGAAGTCTTCAATCAGCCTGTTGTAAATTCCGTAGCTATTTTTGCTGTAGCGGGCAAAAACTGTGTCCGCCAGTTGTTTGCGATCGCAATTGCCCCAACGGCTGTAGAGTTCGGCTGAGTCTTTAACCCCCTGATAATATACGGTCCCAATATCTCCGTAGCTATCGTCTGCTCGCTCGAAGATCTTGCCGTGCATCGCCAGAAATTTTTCGGACAGGTCGATCGCGGCTTCTACGTCCACCGGGGCGACTTCGTTCAGGATGGCCCGTCGAACTTCATCGAGTTTGTCCGAGAATTCGCTGGCTGCTCGGGCTTCGTAGAATTTCTTTCCCCTTGCCAGTCCCGCCAGCTGTTTATTCACCAGTGAAATCAGACTTTTCGGTTCCTTGACAGCTGCTATTGCTCGTTGGACGCGTTGTTTGAACTGGCTGTTGCTGCTGCATTCTTCAATCACTAGCTGGGCAACTCGCTCGAGTCCCAGCTCCTGCAGCCCCTCGGAAGTGACTTCTTCTTGCTTTTTTGATGTGAAACCCATTGCTTGTCTAAATTTCACTGAATCTGTAGGAACTGGCAGCTTCGACACGAGCCAGATGGCTTTTACCAAGGTAATTCTTCGCCATTAGCATGCCAAAATCTGCCGTTGGTCCATAACGTAAGCCCGTCAATGCGGGCTAACAATCCCTTTACGGACTCTGCCGGACTGATACCCCTGAGTTGGAAGACCTTTGGCGTGGACAACGAACTTGTCATTGATGCCAACAGTGACCTGCCCTAGCCCATAGGTTAGTCTCAAAGTGTAGAGGTTGTGAAACACTCGCAAACTAATGTCTCAATTCATGGCTCAAAACGAGTTTCTCAAAAGCTCTTAGACTTAGCGATACCTCAAAGTGACAGCCGTGGCGATTGTTGGATATGCGAGGGTGAGCTCCATTGGTCAAAGTCTTGCTAGTCAGCTCGATAAGTTGAAGGGCTGTGACAAGATTTTCCAGGAGAAGAAAAGTGGCGGGTCGAGCCGACGACCACAGCTACGGGCTTGCTTGGACTACGTCCGAGAGGGTGACACGCTGGTGGTGACTCGTTTGGATCGCTTAGCTCGCTCGACCCTCCATCTGTGTCAGGTAGCGGAGCAGTTATCCTATAAGCAAGTCGCGCTCAAGGTGATCGACCAGTCAATCGATACGGGAGACGCTACCGGACGTTTGCTGTTCAACGTGTTGGGAGCGATCGCTCAGTTTGAAACGGAAATTCGGTCTGAACGACAGATGGATGGGATCGCCAGTGCTCAAGCCCGTGGGGTTGAGTTTGGGCGCAAGAAAAAGCTGAGCGCGGAGCAATGTCACGAACTGCGTCACAAGCGGCGGCAGGGGGTGCTCATCAAAACTCTGATGGATGAGTACAATCTCTCAAAAGCGAGTGTCTATCGCTATCTCAATGCTGAGGGCGCACAAGCATGAAGATTACTTCAGAGAGCTTGAACTTCTCTTTTCAAGCAGCTTCCCCCGGTTTCGATCTCTCTCGACTTTAAGCAGATAGTTCATCAAGAGCGACAGTGATGGAATCTTCGTCCGTTGATAGAGCGTGCAACCATGCCTTCCGAGCGAAAAGCGCGCTTGTAAGCTTGCCTCAAGAAGCTGCTTTGATTCTCTACGTTGAGATCCTTTATATTGACTAGCTATAACTCGACTGTGGAGTTTCAAGAACAAACTCAGTTAACTTCATACCGTCGAGTGTTTTAGGACTTTGTTTGAGATCTTTGGCGTAGCTAGTTAACACGTTTTTCCAGAAACCAAGAGCGGAACTATGTTTATTCAGCACACTCAGTTGCCACGAGCCTCTATGCTTGTCGAATACCTGTAAAGCCGCCCTTTTGCCTATGCCTTTATTTCGATATAGATGAAATAAGAAGAACTCTACCAGCTCTTTATCTGCATCGCCATCTACTAGAGGCGGAGACGCAACTAAGGCAAAACCTGCTGGACGGTTATCGACAGTAATAAGATAGGGAAAAGCTTTTCCGGGATGTTCCCACCACTCTGCCATAACAGTTTCTGGTTTGTAATGGTCATCAGTATCCCCCATCATGCCGTGTATGCTCGGCAGATCGTTTTGATACTGAGAAATCTCGTGAGCATAGGCAATCCACATATTGGCAAACACATATCGTTTTTCAATAGGTGCGAGGTTTACTTCGAGCATCATGTGCTGCCAATCCTAGAGCTGAAAATCAATTTAATGATATGCAGAATGACGGCTGAGCTGCGGCAGATGCACTTAGCACTATCGAAACATCTTGCGAAGGGAGACGAATTCTCCCGTATTTTAGCGATCGCACTCTTGAATCAGAGCTGGCTTCCCGAGAGCCGATGACATTTGATGCCTTTAAACACTGGGTCAGTTCCCCCAACAGTCAGTGAAACATGCTCTTTGGAAGAAACATTACACCAAATTTGTCTGCCACTAGATAGAATTTCAGGATGAAACAGATCCTGAAAGCCCTGCCAGGAAACGATCGTAGGAGATATGTCAGCTCACGCGCAGCTCGTTGCCATACCCCAATCAAAGGTGTAGCTACTCGATTAGGGCGTTGGGTAATCGACTCCATTCATTCCAAGAGCCGTCATAGTTTTGAACATCGGGGTAGTCCAGCAAATATTTCAGTACAAACCAAATAAACCCCGACCGACCGCCGACCGCACAGTAGGGAATAATTTTCTTATCTTTGCTGATGCCATGCTGGATAAACAGGGACTCTAGCGCCTCTGCTGACTTGAATGTACCATCCTTATTCAGGACATTGGCGTGCTCAAGATGAACCGCACCTGGAATATGCCCTGCCTGTTCACTTCCTTCGGGCGGTTCGTTCAGAAAAACTTCACCGTTATATTCCGCTAGGGTCCGAACGTCGAGAATGATTGTATTAGGATGATCGAGAGCCTCTTTGACCGCTGCTGCTGAGATTTGACAGGTGCGATCTCCTACAGCAGGCGCTATGTATTGCGTCGGTTCAACGCTTGCTAGCTCCGATGATAATGGTCGCCCCTCTTTGACCCACTTTTGATGTCCTCCGTTGAGAATGCGTATATTGTCATGTCCGAAATACTTGAGTAGCCAAAAGACACTACCACTAGCAGCGGGGTTGCTTCCGTAGGGAACAATTGTTGTCTCAGGTAAAATGCCGGATTGAGACAGGAGTTGCTGTAAATCAAAGTTCATACTCATGTCAGGCTTCATCAAGTCTGAGAGTATATTCCAAAAAACGGCTACTGGAATATGGGCATCAGCGCAAGCGTCCGGCATCATGTCAACTTCGACGATACGCACAGCAGGATCGTCTAGATGTTCCGCTAACCATTGGGTGTCTATCAAAGTTTCGGGGCGGCTATAGTCGAACATTCGCGTCCTCTTTGAAACTAGGCCAAGCTTAGGGATCGATCGCTGGCCTCGTCTAGTACTCGTTCGGGTACACTTTCATCTTTCTCAGTGATAGCTCATGAGCTTAGTTAAAGGAAGTTTGAGTCAAGCAGATTTGCCAACTAAACCGGATGCGTCGGCATCCAGGAGAATGAAGAGATGAGTAAGTGTAGCGGCCAGGAATAAGAATCGCCTCGATCCTAAATTAAGGACGATTTGAGCCAGAATTAAGTGAAATTAGGTACCAGGACAACGGTCGTTTTTTGACTACATCTTGAAGCCCTGATGCTCTTTGATATTCCTGGCCGTTACACCTACTGATTCCTTTTACAATTGCGATTGAGACTTTAAGTTCTCGCGTTCAAACAAATTCAGTTAAAAATGTGCCTCAGCGCAGGAATGCGGCTGAGCACCAGATAATCAAGCAACAGCACGACTACTAGAGATAGACCTACCAAAGGAAATATGAGTCCTAGCACTGCAATGATTGCCACTGGCACTCGCCAACTTTGAACGTGTTTTGGCATGGGAGGAGCACCAATCGCTACAGACTTTTTCGGACGACGCTGCCACCACATCACGACCCCAGTGACCGAAAGCAATATCAACACTGAAGAGGCGAACAGCATCAACAGTTGATTTGCTAGCCCGAAGAATTTCCCCATGTGAATTGAAATTCCCAGTTCGACCGCTTTGGGCACGAAGCCGTAGTCACTCCAGCGAACGTCTGCCAACACTTTGCCGCTGTAACGATCAATGTGCATCGTCACCTCCTGGGTGGGATCGGGAGGGAATGCAGACACTGTGTATACGCCCGTCTCGTCTTGAGGCAGGACAACGTTGAAACTTGAAGGGGCGTTGTTCGCTCGGGCGAGGGCAATCACAGAGTCAATAGTTGCGGGCGTACTCGCAAGAGTATTTTCAGAGTAAACGGCTGAATCTGTGCGGTTTAAGAGATTGCTGTCTCCTGAGACTAATGCTGCCACCGTCGAGTGAGGTATCGGCACTTGTTCGACCGCCCAGGGCACGACCTGCCGCTGATGATTGTTGAGAGACCCCGTTAATACAGTTGACTGAGGAACGTCATCCCACATTTGAGCTGGAAAAGTTCCCCAAATTTGAGCGAATGTATCTCCCCAAAATCCCGTCCAAGGTAAACCTGTCAGAATGAGAAAGCCAATCAAAAGAGTGGCATACAGTCCGGGAACGGCATGGAGATCGCGCCAAAAAATTCGTTTATTCTGGCTCCACAGACGAGGCACAAACGTTCCCAAGGCAGAGAACTGGCGGCGCGGCATCCACAGATACACTCCCGATAGTAATAGGACGAGCCCCCAGCATGCCGCTAGTTCGACCAAATAGTCACCAGACTTACCTATTAGCAAATCGCCATGAATCTTTCGCGCGATCGCCTGCAAATTATTCTCTTCATCGCGACTGCCCAAAACTTCGCCCGTATGGGGGTTTACAAACACCATCACACTGCGCGCTTCAGCCGTCTTCAGTAGCACTTCCGTACTGCGATCGGGAGATGAATATGGCGTGACTTCAGTCACCGTTGCATCAGGGTATGCCCTCTCCACAGACTGAATTTGCTCGGAATACGCCAGAGTGGTTGCAGTCGGTTGCACGACCAGCAAATCGTGATACATCACTCTGTCCAGTTGCGGCTTAAAAAGATAAATTATTCCTGTAATTGCCAGGATAATCATGATTGGTGTGATGAGCATTCCAGCGTAAAAGTGCCAGCGCCACACCGTACGATAAAACCGATTACTAGGAGATGCAGAGGTTGAGGAGTTGTCAAAGACAGCGCCAGACTCGGCCATGGTATCCCTCTTGCTGAAGTAGATGACTCTGCCAAGGTGAATGACCCGAGATTCTTTGTCAAAAGACAGTTTGTCAAACTCACAGACTTAATTTATGAATGGAAATAAACTTCTCTCCAGCTCTTGATCTCAGCTCTTCATCTAAAACTGATGCTTAAAAAGCTTGAGCACAGCTTGACTTGAATTAACGATCTACAGCTAAATTTTAGAATCGGGTAAGTACGCAAATCGCAATGTAGATAGTTCAAGTTAATAAGGATTAATTCATCATATCTAAGCTACACATTTGATGAATTGAGGCTAGTCTATTATTAGAACTGAGCTCATTGCATGATGCATAACATAGTTACTTACGCTACCTAAAACTAATTCTCTCAATCCTGTATGCCCTCGACTGCCCATCACAATTAAGTCGGCATCCCAGTTCTGTGCTATTTTTTCGATCAATTGCCCAGGATTACCTGGGACCTGAGTGAACTCAGTTTTAATCCCCATTGCGTTAGCTCGATCGCTGTAGAGGCTAAATTTCTTGAAACTTTCCTGCTCAAATTGATGCCATTCCCGCCGATAAGACTCCCAGTTGATTTCATCATAAACTGACATAAGTTGAGTCTTGCTCGGCTGGCCTTCACTTGCCGTCATGCCCAAAGTAGAGCCTGGACTTCCTTCATCTTCTACAGACAAAATATGTAATATCATGAAATACGCATTCATCGCTTTGGCTAGATTAGCAGCTTTTGTAAAAACAGCTCGATCGACAGGCGTGCCGTCTAAAGCCACTAAAATTCTGCGAAACATAAAGTACTCCCAAATGGTAAATCTCCATTGCAGTCATTATCCGGGCAGATTCCTGAGCTTGTGGAGTAGCTGTGAGTACTTAGGATAATCTGAGTTGCTCTGCCCCTAGGAAATAGCGATCGCTGAGTGTGACGAACGTGAGTTCGGCTTCAGGATGCAACTGGTAAGCCCACGGTTGAAATCCAGCAGACTCGCTACCCTCACGCCTAAAACGTCAACGGTAGAATACGGGTTTCAACTTATCTCGAACTCACGTTGATGAAGGTGCGGTTGCCTCGCTCCTTCCCATTTCCTGATGTGGGAGCTCTCTAGCGTCCCGAACCGGGAATCTTAATGGAGCATAGTCTTTCTCCACTTTCACCCATCTACGACAGCCCAAATTCTCACGAGATCGCAACCTATTTTGAGCTACTGTAATATCTTAAGTTTTTTGCGAGAGCCAAGCACCGTAAAGCAGTGACGAGAAGGGCTTGAGTGATAGAGCGAGTCCGGCAGTGTGTAGCAAATGGGCGATAGCCTCTTCATCTCGCACTCTCAAATCAATACCGAAGCGGGCAGTGATGTTCTGGATAATAGAAGCCTCGACCCCGCTCATTACCGCTTGCTCGCGCCACAGGTCGATCATGCGATCGCGATTCTGATCGCTAGGAATATGCAGATCGGCACTGTACAGACAACCGCTTGGCTTTAGACGCTGGCTGATTTGTGTGAAAAATCTGGCAGCCTCAGCATCATTGGCTAAATGCTGAGAAACCAGAATGGCAGTTGCAGCATCAAATGGAGATTCGTGCTCTAGCGAATCAACAGCTCCGGAATGGAACTGAACGCGATGCGTTAGTCCTTTTGCTTCGACTTGTCTCACACAGAAGTCGAGCATGGGCTGCGCTGAATCCAGAGCAACAAAGGTGGCTGTTGGCAGAGCCTTCGCCAGTCGGATTAGTTCTACCCCCGTGCCGCAGCCCACGATCAAAATTTTGGCATTTTGCGGAAGGCGGCGAAACGCGGTTTCGCAAATACGGTAGAGTCCCTCGCGTACAGGGATGCCAGCGTCGGCGAGGCGTTCGTGGTTGTCGGCCCACTCTGAGCTGTACAGTTCCATGCTTGAGTCAGGCCGCTCTAGCAGCAACGAGAGATTGATGAGCAAAGATGCCGGCGGCAGCACCATCCGCGACGGCCCAACTAATGTTGTGCGCAGGTCGAGAGCAGTCCCCTGCGGCGAAGACTCCGGGGATGCTAGTTTCTTTCTTCAAGCTGTCGGTCTTGATGATGATGCCCAGGGCACTATCGGTCAGCTCACAGCCAAGCTGGGTTGCGAGCGAGGTTCCAATTGAAAACTGCGAGGCTATGAAGAGGGCTTCCAGATCAATCATTCGACCATTCTGCAGTTTGGCTCCCGAAATCTTGTCATTGTTGCCAGTAAAACTAGCAATTGGCTGCTCCTCACTCTCAATTCCTGATGCGGTCAGCGCGTCGCGTTCCTCAGCAGAAAGGCTATAACCATTGGTCAAGAAGATAACGTCATCATTCCAATCAAGCAGCAGCTTGGCTTGGTGAAATGAGCCTTCAAACGTTTTCAGCACGCCCCAGCGCCCGGCTGGTAGTTCGTAGCCATGACAGTACGGGCAATGAGCAACCGTCTTTCCCCAATGTTCGGCCACGCCCGGAATCTCGGGCAAGCGATCGACGACCCCAAGAGCCAGAATCAGGCGATCGCCCTGATATACCTCTCCAGAATCCAGCGCGATAGAAAATCTCTTGTCTGAATCCCGATGGGCATGAACAGCCTTTCCTTCAACAAAGGAGACAGTAGGATAGCGCAGCAACTCCGCTTTTCCGCTCCGCAAAATCTCAGCCGGAGACTCGCCGTCTCGACCCAGAAAACCATGGGCGTTGGTCGAAAACCGATTGCGCGGCTGCCCTGCATCAATCACCAACACTCGTTGGCGAGCACGAGCGACCTGTAAAGCAGCGGATAGACCTGCGAAGCTGCCACCGACAACGATCACATCAAAAAAATTAGGTTCCATAGAACTCACACTTGGAAGATTTTTTTTGGTTTGCTCCGCAGCTCCTTGTTTTGGGGAAAATGTAGAGGCTAGCAAGGCTCCGGACAGCACCAAAAAGCTGCGGCGAGCGAGTCTAACAAGATTCATGCACTAGCTGAAAGAAAGTACTCGAAATTAGACTAATTCATTTTTAGATTAGGATTAATTCTGGTTTAGTTGATTGACTGATGCTGACAAGGCATCAATAACTTATGGAACTTCGCGACCTGCGCTGCTTTGTTGTGCTGTGTGAAGAGCTTCATTTCCGACGCGCTGCTGAGAGGCTGCATCTATCGCAACCGCCTCTGACGCGCTTGATTGGACGATTAGAGCAAGAGCTGGGTGTGTCTTTATTTACTCGAACCACCCGCTCAGTCAAGCTGACAGACTCGGGAAGAGTACTCCTCGCAGAAGCCAAAGAATTGCTTAGCCATGCCGATGAAGTGGCACGGCGGGTGCGCCACGGTACTGCTGACGCTTCAAAGCGATTGAGAATCAGCTATGTTCCGCTCGCGCTCTACACAGTTTTGCCCCAGTTGCTGGATCGATGCCGTGAGGAGTTTGCTGCGATCGAGCTCGATGTCGTGCAGCGGACGACTAACGCATCGCTCGACGAGCTGCATCGCGCGGAAGTGGATATTGGGTTTGTTTACATGCCAGTGTATTCACCCGTACTGGAAACAAAGGTGGTGTATCGAGAAGCCATGAGGCTTGCGGTTCCAACTGTTCATCCACTTGCTGATAAAACCGCTGTCAGCCTGAAAGCGTTTGCTGATGAGATCTTCATTTTGCACCCACGAGCCGAAAATCCAGCGATGTACGATGACATTCTGGGCTGTTTTCAGGCGGCAGGCTTCTCACCTCGGATTCAGGAAAAGGGTCACGACCAAAACTGCATGGCGCTTCTGGCTGCTGGGCATGGCGTTCATTTCATCGCCTCGGGCATGGAGTGTTTGGAACCGAGCGGGGTCAGCCATCTAGACATTAGCGATCATTCCCCTACGCTGGATATTGCGATCGCTTGGCGGCACGACGATCCTTCCGCAGTCATTGAGGCATTAATTCTAGGTCAGGCAGAACAGGGTCTTTAGAGCAGAGCCTAGAGTCTTCTGGTCACCTTCGCCCAGTTGACCGATCGCCTTCAGAACGAGCGAATCATCCAGCGTGAAAAGCTTCATGCGCACGATCGAAGGAACCTTCAATCCCGTCGAGGCCAAATCAGCCAGCGGCATATCTAAAGGCCAACGCGAGTGAGCCGCCGTCGTAATCATGGCTAGCAAGCTATGGCCGATGACAGCATTAAACGCCTGTTCGTCCGAGAGCACCACAGCTGGACGCCTCTTGCTAGCCGTGCGGTCAGTAAACGGAAAGGGAACGATCACGACATCGAAGCGCTTAAAGATCGCCATACGCCTCCTCATCTGCCGCCGAAGCCCACTCCCCCAGAGTGCCGGAGACCGCTTCGAGATAATCCCAATCGAGGTCGGGTAACTTTTTGAGGACGACGCGATCGCCCTCAATTTCGAAGAGTACCCTGTCACCCGCCGCAATGCCGAGAGCCTTGCGAATCGGGAGAGGAATAGTGGCCTGAAACTTAGAAGTGACCTTAGAGAAGGGAGCCGCGTTGCGAGCCATCGTCACTCCTCCTACAAAATAGGAGCTGCCAGTGTTTCAAGCGTACTGTATTACGGTATTACTCAATCTCGCCATCCAAGAGGCGGGTCGGGCTAAGACCCCTGAAACTGAGCCGCGAGTTTGTGAACGTGAGGTAGGAGTTCGGGAGCTTGCTGCTTGACGACCTCGAAGATCATTCGCGGGTGTTCGGAATGGGGGTGTAAGCCCAAACCCCAGAAAATTCCGCTAACTCTCAGGATGTTCAATCTCTGTTGGGTCTGATTCCCCGCCGCTCTGCGGCGTTCCGAAAAGCAGTTTCCGAAGGGCACTGCTGAACGATGATGAGCCGTGTAGAGCGTGCGAGCATCGTGAAGTGATACCCCGTCCGCTCTGCGGCGGGGATGTTCATTTGCACCTAATAGCTGCACATTTGATGGCGTATCGTCTAATACGAAGTGTTTTTGCACGTTAAGGGTAGGGTGTCATTACTTACGTACAACCTATGCGATTCGATCTGCTTATTGTAGAAGGATGATGGGTACATGCCTTTTTGTTTGCTTAGCACATTCGTTTCGTCATTTACTGAGCTGCTGATAGGAGCTCGCTCCATAACTTCCAAAGTTCGATACGTGAGTTCAAGTATTTTTGACGAGTCTGCACGTATCAAAACTGATGTATTGCCAAGACGTCTATGTCTGCTTTACACTTAAAGTCACTTAAGTGATGACTTGGATCACTGCGAAAAGTGAAGTGGTTTTCATATGCTTGGTGGGTAGGTTGCTAGGTTTTGAGCGGAGACATTGCCGTTCTGCAGTATTGAGGTAACGTCTGCATGCTTGATACTCCTCAAGTTACGCGGCATCTCGCGTTTCAATTGTCTGTAATTACGCAGTTTTACCCACCTGACTATGCTGCAACAGGGCAGTTGATTGAAGAGCTTACGCACCAGCTTAGTAAAACTGGGGCACAAGTTAACGTATGGACTGGTCAACCCGCTTATGCTTTTCAGCAGGAGCGCGCGCCCCACGTCGAATGCGCATCTCCTAACGTAATGGTCAGGCGTTCCCGAGTGTCCCAGATTTGGCCGCGTCGCATCCGGGGCCGCGCTGTAAACGGGCTTCTGTTTTGCGTGCGCACTGGACTGCGATTGCTCCGATCTGTTAACCGCGGTGACGCAATTTTAGTTACAACAGAGCCTCCGTACCTCCCCGTACTTGCCTACTTGGCACATAAGTGTTTTCGGACTACGTATATTTGTCTTATTTACGATCTATATCCCGATGTTGCAGTTGCACTAAATGTCGTGCCAGAAACGCATCTGCTGACGAGGCTCTGGAATTGGTTCAATCAGCGCGTGTGGCGTAACGCCAAGTGCGTCATCGTTTTAAGTTCTACGATGAAGCAGCGAGTGGTGGCTCGATGCCCCGAAGCTGCTGATAAGGTGAAGGTCATTCACAGTTGGTCGAACCCGAGAGAGATTTATCCGCGCTCTAAATCGAATAATTGGTTTGCTCGTGAGTATGGCTTCGATCGCAAATTCACCGTGTTGTACTCGGGCAATATGGGTCGATGCCACGATATGGAAACCATTATGGAGACTGCTAAGCAGCTCCGCGATTACCCCTTTCAGTTTGTATTTATTGGTAAAGGGGCTAAGCATCAAGATTGCCAAGATGTGGCAGCTAAATGGCAGTTAGACAACTGCACGTTCTTGGACTTTCAAGACAAAGAGACCCTGCCTTACTCTCTGACAGCCTGTGACCTATCGCTGGTGAGTATCAGTCCTGGAATGGAAGGGTTGGTAGCTCCCAGCAAGCTTTATGGCATCCTGGCTGCTGGACGTCCTGTGGCAACTATCTGCGAGCCGCATTCTTACTTGCGAAATCTGATTGATAAGGCTGGTTGTGGTGCGGCCTTCGATAACTTCGACAGTAAGGGTTTAGCCGCATTCATACGCTATTTAGCAGTTAATCCTAGCGTAGTGGAACGAATGGGGCAGTCGGGGCGCGACTACCTCGTACGACACTTCACTCCTGAAGAGATTGCACGTCAATATGCGGAAGCTATCGGGCTGGTGCGGTCTCAACCCCCCGCATTGTTGGCCAATGGTTCTAATGTTGAGGTTAGTGCGACAGAACAGATGCCCGTGTTCTAACACTCAAGCTTGCTAGCCTCAAAAACTCAAATATAAAGACTCTAATCCGTGGAACTGGTGGCATCCTCCTCAATGTCTGGCGCCACGATTCTGCTGCAGTCATCTTTGAGGGTGTGATTAACGGCAGGCTCGTCAGAAGAAGATCGTACCTGTCGGGTCTTAATGGCTCGAGCGGGGTTACCGACATAGACAGTCATGGGATCGAGCGATCGCCCAGTGACGCTTCCCAAACCGAGAATTGCTCCTCGACCAACAGTCACGCCCGGCCCAATGACAGCGCGGGCCGCGATCCAGCATTCATCCTCAATCCGAATGGATGCTACGTTTAGGTCGAAGTCGGGTGCAGTCCAATCGTGATTCCCCGTACACAAATACACGTCCTGCGAAATACAAACGTGATTGCCGATTTCAATTGGGGCGAGGTTATCCAACCAGGCTCCTTCGCCAAGCCAGACCCAATTTCCGATCTGCAACCGCCACGGGAACTTTACGCGCACGCCGGGCTTGATTCTGACTCCAGTTCCGATCTGCGCGCCAAAAGCGCGCAGCACCCGCACCTTTAACCCTGAAAAAGGCAAGAAAGAGCTGCATACCAATGGCTGTCCGGCGTAATACCAGAGCATCTGTTTCCATATAGCTACTCCAGGCGTATATGAGCCGGTGGTATAGCGATCGAGACGCATGAAAAGGATAAAGCTCCACAGTTGCGACGCTGCCGTAGCTTAGCTCCTCCATATAAAAAGTACGCTCATCATAAAGAGTACGCTCATCTTCTCAATTACCGAGGCAGATGCCCATTCCTCGGGCAGTTTTAATCAGCGTTTCAGCGCTATCAACGCAGCGATAGGCCGAAATGGCTTCTGCAATCGGTACGACAATCACCTGGCGATTTTGCCAGCCCACCATGCAGCCGTAGGTTTCGGCTGCAATTAGATCGACGGCTTTGACACCGAATGCCGTTGCAATGAGGCGATCGGTTGCTGTGGGGGGCCCTCCCCGCTGCAGATGTCCGAGGACAGTCACTCGCGTTTCTACATCACCCATATCGGCAATCTGCTCGGCTAAGAGATGACCGATCCCACCTAAACGAGCGCTGCCGTGACGAGATTGCTGGACGACGGTATGTCCCTTCAGATCCTTTACTCCCTCCGCAACAACCGCCAGAGTGTAAGCCAGCTCTTGCTGCTGACGCTCTTCAATCTTGGCGCAAATTTTATCCAGATCGTAAGGAATCTCGGGAATCAGGACAATCTTCGCTCCACCGGCAATGCCAGCACTCAGGGCAATATGACCGGCATCCCGCCCCATGACTTCTAAGATCATCACGCGTTGGTGGCTGGCTGCTGTCGATCGCAGGCGGTCGAGAGCCTCAGTAGCTACGGCTACAGCTGTATCGAAACCAATCGATCGCTCCGTACCGCACAGGTCATTATCGATGGTTTTGGGAATAGCAACTAGGTTCATCCCGTCGCCCTGTTGGGCGATCTTGTGCAAGATCCCCAAACTGCCATCGCCACCAATCGCGATCAGCGCCTTGAGCCCGAGCTGATGATAGGCTTCGACGACCTCTGCGGAACGATCTCGAACAGTACCGTCAGGATCGGGATAAGCTAATGGATTACCGGAGTTGATCGTACCCAGCATCGTCCCACCCTGGTTGATCTTGCCGATTACCGAGTTCAAAGTCAGCGGCATAACTTCAAGCGGCCGAGCAAGTAACCCTCGCGTCGCATTGCGAATGCCAAGGACGTCCCAACCATAGCCGTGAATAGCGCGATGGACGACAGCGCGAATTGCGGCATTGAGCCCGGCACAATCACCACCGCTAGTCATCACGCCAATACGTGGAGAATCCGTCATCGTTGCAAATCAACCTCTAAGTGAAATCGCTCGAACCCAGATGCATTCATCCCTCACCATCTCATCGCTCTAGTCATCTCGATGCGTCTGATTGCACATTGCGTTTGACACCTACTAGATTGCGAGCGAGCGGCTGTAACGCATTATCTTCAACCAACAATGTCGAAATAACAATTCACCTGAATACAGCCTTTGGCAAAGGCGCTTGTATTGTATTTGGTGTAGCTTGCTACGGACATTACGTTAGGTTTATGATGTTTGAGCTGAATAAAGCTGGGCCAAAAACGAGTCTAGCGGCTGCATGCCAAGAGAGGCGGAAATGTTGTCAACGATCGGCTACGGAATTGACATTGTCCGCGAAGAAGCAGGACGTCTCGTCATGTCTGGGGTGGTGCGCGGTCGCGAACCCATTGCTCACCTACAGCTTTTTTTCCCAGAGCGGGAATGGCCCGCGATCGTTCTCGAACTGACACTCTGCGAATACGAGTTACGAGATGCGATCGCGGACTTGCTCCCCTCCCAAGATTGGTACGAAGATTAGACGGGCAAGCGAGACAAAGCGAGTCTACCTATATGGTCTAGCGAGTGCCAAGCTTGCCAAGCAACATCGTGATACGACTCTATCGGCAATGTTTGAAAAAATTTTGTTTCCCGTGGACCGTTCGCTGGAGACGAGCCACGCGCTCGAACTTGCGGTTGACTTGGCGCGAAAGTACGACAGCTCGGTAACGTTACTATTCGTGCTCGATGCGTCTGAATTAGATGATGCCACTGCAGCGGAAAAACAACGCCAACACGGTCAAGCCCTATTGAAGCAAGCCGAAGCGGCTTTGCACCGGGCCAACTTGTCTCAAGTAGAGACGGTATTGCGAGCAGGCAAAGTAGCATTTGCCATTTGCGACGCAGCCGACGACCTGAACGCGAATTTAGTGGTAATGGGCAGTCGCGGCGTGGGGCTAACGGAAGATGGCAGCGAAGATAGCGTGAGCAGTCGCGTCATTAATTTGTCGCCCTGTCCGGTGCTGGTCGTACCTTAGTGTGGGATTTCGCAACCTCTGTACTGCTGCTGATGCAGTGCGACTGCCCATTCGGTTCATCGGGCCTGAGTAACTCACGGTTACGGCTTTCGACATAATGACTCGGATTGTTATCAATCTTTTCCACGGTCCTCCCATGCAGATGTATCCTGAGGGGGTGTCCGGCCATTTGCGGAGCTGAGTTTTGTGGATACTTACGAAGTCGACGTTGCTATTGTTGGAGGTGGTCCCGCCGGATGCACTTGTGCCCTCTACACTTCGCGTGCGGATTTGAAGACAGTCATTCTGGATAAAAATCCCGCCGTGGGTGCCTTAGCCATTACCCACAAAATTGCTAACTACCCCGGGGTTTTGGGCGAGGTCAGCGGTGAAGAACTGCTCGATTTGATGCGGAATCAAGCCATTGAATTTGGCACAGACTATCGTCGTGCCCAAGTATTCAGCATTGACGTGAGCGGGCCTTTAAAAAAGGTGTACACGCCAGAAGGCACCTTCGTGGCCCGCGCTCTCGTTCTAGCAACAGGAGCTATGGGCCGAACGGCTTCTTTTAAAGGCGAAACTGAGTTTTTGGGAAAGGGCGTGAGCTATTGTGCTACCTGTGATGGCGCGTTCTATCGCGATAGCGAGGTTGCTGTCGTGGGTATGAATCAGGAGGCGATCGAAGAAGCCCAAGTTCTAACTAAGTTTGCCTCTAAGGTTCATTGGGTCACGGCGAAAGATCCTGCACCGGAAGAATCTCATGCTAGTGAATTAATGAATCTGCCGAATATCAAGCATTGGAAACGAACTCGCCTACTGCAGGTCGAAGGCAATGATACGGGAGTGACGGGGGTAGTACTCAAACGATTGGGAGAAGATGACCCCAAGCCTTTGGAAGTAGAGGGCGTGTTCATCTACAGCCACGGTTCTAGACCCATCACGGATTTTGTCGACAATCAAATAGAGTTCAACTCCGATGGCGGTGTCAAAGTCAATGACATGATGGCTACTACGGCAGAAGGAGTCTGGGCGATTGGTGACATTCGCAACACGCCATTCAAGCAGGCCGTGGTTGCGGCAGGCGATGGCTGTATCGCAGCTATGGCGATCGATCGCTACCTAAACAGCCGGAAAAATATCAAACCGGATTGGGACCATTCATAATCTTCAGATCTTCTGCGCGGTCATCTCAGGGGGTGGAGAGTTTAAGTCAAGGCTGACAGCCTCCCAGATGTTCGCCGCCAGGAACCTAAAATTGTCGTCCAAGTGTTGTTTGAAATGCCAAGACTGGCTCAGCAGACCGCCCCTCATTCACCAAAGCCCGTGTCCGTAGCTCCTGACTTCGATACAGAAGCCGACGAGATTGCTTTCAACACGGCGATCGCGCAGTTTAACGAACAGCAATTCTATGCCTGCCACGACACTCTGGAAGCATTGTGGGTAGAGGCAATGGAACCTCAGCGCACCTTTTTGCAGGGAGTGCTGCAGCTTGCCGTGGGGTACTATCACTTACTCAATCAAAATTGGCGTGGTGCCACGATCTTGCTGGGAGAAGGACTGTCTCGGCTCGATTACTACTGTCCTGAGTATCTAAGCGTTGATGTCGCCGCATTGGTACGAACGAGTCGCGATAATTTAGCTGCGTTGCAGGCTCTAAAACCGGAACAGGTCGAGCAATTTCCCCACGATCGCATTCCCACCATTCGCTGGCACTCTGCCCCGTCTTCTTGAGCATTTTTTCGCGCGATCGCTAAATACTTCAACGGATACTTTGATCGCAGAAGCCCCACCTTGTGAAGAGGTGGGGCCTGGCTAAACCTCAGTAAGTGCCCTAGGTGTCCGGGCTGACTTCTAAACGAAACTCGCTACCGGCTTCAGCAGGCTGCAAAAGCCCGACTGCGTAGATCGTGAAATTCTCGTCTGCAAAGACCTCAGGTAGGGTCTGGGTTAGCACTGCTGTCGCAGTTCCGGCTTCAAAAATAGTCACTGTATACGTATCGGGAGGCACGACAATATTCTCGGGCGTGGCTTCGCCGAAATTCAACGTAGCCAGCAGTTGCCCGTCCGGATCGTTATCACCCAGGCGCACGTCAACCCCAGGGGCATCAGGAGAAAGGTGAATGATGCGCAACTCTGCAGAATCGACCGTCGTCTCCAAATCATCGGCAAACACATCAACCTGCAACAGCTGTTGATTTCCCACAGGATTGACTAAACCGGCTACGGTTACAGTCTGACTAGCATCAGCAGGAACGTCGTTGATGGTTTCAGAAACTATAGGATCTCCACCGGGAGGGTCGCTAACAAAGACTTCCACCGTTACGTCTCCAGCCGGGGCCTCAGCAAAGTTAGTCGCACTGAAGAAAGATACGTTAGCAAACAGTTCGTTATCGTTGACGAAGAGATCTACCTCAGGACCGTCGGGCACTGCGTGAACAGCACGCACCGAAGTGGTCGTCGCTGGGGGATTGACGGCAGTAGGCGAGGTTTCTTCCGAGCACGCAGCTAAACCTAAAGCTACTATCCCAGCGTTCAGGGCAGCGATCGCCCCTCGACACCATATTCTTTGCATAGACTTCACTCCTAAACTTTGCAAACAGCGAAACTTCGACCCACGCGTCGAACAGCAGCAACGGCACCACAGTGCAGCAGCGCCGAACTGATACGCGCCGATCGCGTTAAACATAGCAACCAGGTTGGCGAGCAATTAGGTTTGGCTCCGTAGAAAACCCTGCATGGCTTCGCAAGGGGGCGTACGAAAGACCGCAGGGCTGCGTACCGAAGAGTTAAGAACGCTACGGCAAGTAGACGCAATCAGAGCTGATGCGATCGCCCTCATTCTTATCGCCAAAACCAGATACAGTAGCAGAAGGTCGCGCGTAGGTAACGAGAGCATCCTGCCCAGAGCCACTCTTTGGGTTGCTGTCGCAAAAGGTAAATGAACGTGGTGATGTCAGTGCGAAAACGCCGCATCGGGATCGCAGTTGGAGTAGGTGTGATGGTTTGGGGAAGCTGGGGGTTCGCATCCTCGGCGCAGTCCGATCGCGCCCTTACCATTACGTCTGACGTGCAGTCGGCCAATTCGATTACGGGAATTATTGTTGCCGAGGGGAACGTGACGCTGCGATACCCAGCAGAGCAAGTAGAAGCGCGATCGCAACGAGCTACGTATTACACGAAAGAGCAACGCATCGTCCTAGAAGGCAACGTCGATATCACTCAGGAACAAAATCGACTGCGTGCGGCAGCCATCACGTATTTATTGACTGAGGGTACGATTGAAGCCTTGCCCCCTCAGGGAGGGCAGGTTGAATCGGTGTACGTCTTTCCGCCCGAATAATTCCAGTCATGCGAGGCTGACTACGAGCTGTGTTAGAACTCGGTTGAGCCTCAATATTGTCTCAAGTGCCCGTCCTCACTTGCCTGTCGGCAGCGCGCGTTCCCCCTTTCGCCTCGGAATCTATGAAAATTTCGTTGCAGAACATTTGTAAACGCTATGGTCGCCGCGAAGTTGTCAGCGACGTGTCTTTAGATGTCTCCCGAGGCGAGATTGTCGGTTTGCTGGGGCCGAACGGTGCGGGCAAAACGACAACTTTTTACATCACCACGGGGCTAGAACAACCCAATCGAGGCCAAGTGCGGTTGGACAATCGCGATATCACGGCCCTGCCCATGCACCACCGCGCCAAATTAGGGATTGGCTACTTGCCGCAAGAGCCGAGCATATTTCGGCGACTGAGCATTCAGGACAATTTGCTGCTGATCATGGAGCAAACAGGTGTCCCGCGTCGGCAATGGCGCGATCGCCTCAAGACATTACTGGAAGAATTTCGGTTAGCACACGTGGTCGATAGTTTGGGCATTCAAGTCTCAGGAGGCGAGCGGCGACGAGCGGAGATAGCCCGCGCGCTGGCAGCGGGTATTGAAGGGCCGCTATTTCTACTGTTGGACGAGCCCTTTGCTGGGGTCGACCCCATTGCTGTTGCAGACATTCAGGAAGTCGTGAGCAAGCTGAAACAGCGCGGTATCGGCGTACTGATTACCGACCATAACGTCCGCGAAACCTTAGAAATCACCGATCGCGCTTACATCATGAATGAAGGCGCGATTTTAGCTGGTGGGTCGGCAGGAGAGTTGGCCGCCAATTCCCTCGTGCGCAAATACTATCTGGGGGAAAATTTCCGATTGTGAGAGTGACGCCATACTCGGCCCCAGCGAAACCGCGCACCTTCCTGAACGGTTGGATGTATTTCGGCATGATGGATCGGTATTGCATTACCGAGATGATCGCGCCGTTCTGCTTTGGCGTAGCTGCCTTCACCTCCCTCGGGATGGCAATCGGTTCAATTTTCGAACTCGTCAGGTTGATTACTGAATCGGGGCTGCCTGTACTGACCGCCGGACAGCTTTTCATCCTGCGATCGCCCAGCATCATCGTGCTAACCTTCCCGATGTCAATGCTATTGGCCACGCTGTTGGCTTATGGTCGTCTGTCTGGGGATAGCGAACTAACAGCATTGCGAAGCTGCGGCGTGAGTATTTATCGCTTGATGGTACCGGCGATTGCACTCAGCTTAGCAATCACTACGGTTACCTTCGTGTTCAATGAGGTGGTCGTACCAAAAGCCAATTTGCAAGCAACGCAAGTCCTCGACCGGGCCCTCAATCGAGACCGCCCCGATTTCAAACAAGAAAATATCTTGCATCAGGAATACGGCCAGGTCGAGATTCAAGCAGCCGATGGCACGACCACGACGCAAAGGGGATTAGTGCGCTTGTTCTACGCGCGCCGGTTTGACGGTCGCCAAATGCAAGGGCTGACCGTATTAGATTTTTCCCAAGGAGCACTCGAACAAATCGTGCTGGCCCAGTCGGCAACGTGGCTGCAAGAAAAAAGTACCTGGCTATTTGAAAATGGAACCAACTACATCGTTGCTGCTGACGGTAATTATCGAAATATTCTCCAGTTCGATCGCCAAGAAATCTCCATCTCGCGGGCTCCGCTCGACTTAGCTTCTAACGTCCGGGATGCAGACGAAATGAGCATTCGAGAGCTAAACCGATATCTCGACGTGATTTCCTCCTCTGGTGACGAGCGCGAAGTGCGCAAATTGCGCGTGCGCTTGCAGGAAAAATATGCCATTCCATTTGTCTGTTTGACGTTTGCCTTAGTAGGCGCGCCTTTGGGGTTGCGGCCGCAGCGCACCAGCTCCTCGTTTGGTCTGGGCTTGAGCGTGTTGATTATTTTCGGATATTACCTCGTCATGTTTGTCTCCCAGGCATTGGGTCAAGTGGGGGCATTGGGGCCGACTGTTGCCGCATGGTTGCCCAATGTGATTGGCTGCTGTATCGGCGGCTTTCTGGTGTACCGTGCGTCTCAAGTCTAATAGCCAAAACCACATTGCCGAATTCATTTGCGTCCGTGCCTACTTCAGACATTGCCACCGTCGATCGCATTCGCGACCTGTTCGATCGCATTGCACCTCACTACGATTGCCTGAATGACCTGCTCAGCTTCGGCCTGCATCGCGTGTGGAAAGAAATGACTGTGAAGTGGGCGGCTCCAGTTTTGGGTGGGCACGCGCTCGATCTGTGTTGCGGTTCGGGCGATCTGGCTCTGCGGCTGGCACGGCACGTCGGCCCCAATGGGGATGTCACCGGAGTCGATGTCTCGGAGAACTTGCTCGCGATCGCGCGCCAGCGATCGCAACTGCAAGGCTGGAGCAATCGACTGCAATGGCAACTCGCTGATGCGCTCGATCTTCCATTTGCTGCCAATACCTTTGATGCGGTAACCATGGGCTATGGACTGCGCAATGTCACCGACATTCCACGCAGTTTGCGAGAAATCGAGCGGGTATTGCGCCCCGGAGCCCGGGCTGCCATTCTCGATTTTCAATCCAGCAGCACAACCCATGAAATGACAACCGATCGTCCGGCCCATTGGTTGCAGCAGACATACCTGACTCAAATTGTCGAACCTGTAGCTGGCCGCCTCGGACTGACTGCAGAATATGCCTATATTCGGGACAGCCTGCAAACATTTCCTGACGGACAAACGCAGCTCAAGCTATCTGATAAAGCAGGATTTGCCCGGAGTTCGTACTATTCCATTGCCGGTGGATTAATGGGAGTACTGGTGCTTCAGAAGCGTGACTGCGAAGAATCTACTTAATTCCGAGCGAAATACCGGGGTATACTTGATACCACACCTCAGGCCAGGCTCTATCCGTGCAGTTGTCTTGTAAGAGCGAATATGCGCTGCTGGCTCTATTCGAACTGGCTCAGCATTATAACGATGGCGAACCGCAACAGATTAAGGCGATCGCCGCGACCCAGGACATTCCCGAACGTTATCTCGAACAACTCTTAGCGGCGCTGCGCCGCCGAGGCTTGGTGCGCAGTCAACGCGGCGCCAAAGGTGGCTACGTGCTGGGACGCGAACCTTGGAATATTGACCTTTACGAAGTCGTGCAGTCCATCGAAGGCAAAGAGAACGCCGAGGCTCGTCACAGCACGTCTCCTGCGTCAACGGTAGAACTTGACGTATTGCACGAGACTTGGCAAGAAGTGCAAGCTGCGGCAGAAGCCGCTTTGCGCAAATATACGCTGCAAGATTTGTGCGATCGCAAAGTCCAGCGCCAGCGCGGCACAGTCATGTACTACATCTAATGTCTCGTCTCTATAGCAGCCATCAAGCAGCTTAGGATGGTCAAGCAGCTTAGGATGCTTTAGCTATCCACCCCCCGCTACAGTCAGTCCTTTCATGTCCAAACTAAAACGTTAAGAGCTATGGGTGTAGCGATCGCTTACTTCGACAAAATCATTCGCAAGGCAATCAGTAACATCGCAATGCCAAACACTCGCTTGAGAGTAAGTTCGGGCAGCTCGACAGCAAACTGAGCTCCAATTAGTCCGCCGAGCACAAACCCCAAACAAATCAGAAGCGCGACGCGCACGTCAACTAATCCGCGCTGGTGGTACGTCCAAGCAGCCAGTAACCAATGGGCGGTACCAACAGCGCCAGCGTCGTACATTGAGCCTCGTGCTGCGAGAATCCAAACATGTAGACCAAAGTGGGCGTAATCGGAACGCCACCGCCAATCCCGATCTCGCCACTCATCGTGCCAATTGCCAATCCCAGCAGCAAAAAAGGTAGCGAGCGGATGGCAATATCCATGATGCTCTCCAATGCGAATGGACTTAGAGCAGGCGCTTGCGAATCTGTGACGAAAGAGTATCTACTAGACCCGTTGCGACGATGAGGATGATGAGGATGGCACATACTCTTCGATATTCAAAGGAACCGAAGCTTTGATAGAGAGAAACGCCAATGCCGCCTGCACCGACAATGCCTAGCACCGAAGCCGATCGCACGTTGGATTCGAAGCGATAGAGCGTGAAAGAAGCCCAAAGAGGCATGACCTGCGGAATCACGCCAAAAATAATTTCTTGCAGCTTGCTTGCCCCCGTGGCACGAATCCCTTTGACCGGACCGGGGTCGCTCGCTTCGACTGCCTCCGAAAAAAGCTTGCCCAGCGTTCCTGCAGTATGCACGGCCAAAGCTAGAACCCCAGCAAAGGGTCCTAGGCCTACCGCAACGACGAAAATGAGTGCGAATACGAGTTCGCTGATCGCGCGCATGGCAGCTCGAATGCGATCGCTCAACCGGTCACCTGACTGAACCACCGAACCTAGCACTTTAATCGTGCCGCGCTCGGCTGTTTGTAGGCCATTCATGTTTCGCAGCAACGTCGACTTACCGGAGCCAGAAGCACCTACCAAAGCCAACATTTCTCCCTGCGAAGCGCGAAAGCTGACCCCTTGCAGGGCGGGCTTCCCCCTAAAACTCTTATGCAGGTGCTCGACCTCAATGACGGGAGATGCAACCAAGGACAAGACCTGTCTAGACGACCAAATACCAAACTTAGTTTGCCGGATAATGGTTAAAGACAGATTAAGTAGACGCGATTGCCAGAAGAATGTGAAGTTAACGTCACTTACGCGTCAACCGCTTGAGATAAAGCCTAAAACGCGGCTGCCTTGTCACTACATGCTCAAACTAATTCAGCAGTTATCCTGGCTTCGCATGACGGTACGTCTGGAACAGACAACGCTTGCCGTAATACCTCAAAGCGAGTTGGGACGAGCCGATAGTACACCCACGCACCTCGGCGTTCGCGCTCGAGTAGCCCCGCACCATACAGAACTTTGAGGTGGTGACTGACCGTAGGCTGCGACAACCCTAGAGGTTCGGTGAGCTGACACACGCAAGCCTCGCCCTCTGGCTGCGTCGCGATCGTGCTGAGCAATCGCAACCGCGCCGGCTCTCCCAATACGCGCAACAATGCTGCCAAGCGTTCGGCTTCTTCAGGCTGAATAGCCTTTGCTAGCAGGGGAGCACAACACTCCAACGCGGAACCAGCCGTCATGATCTCGATTGCCTCATAGCGTATGTACCTGACGCACTTTCCAATTCCATCATGACGTGTCGGCTAAAGCGTTTTTCATATTGACGTTCATCGATATTAGAATAAAATATTGATGAACGTCAATATTGATGAAAATCAATATTAGAGGAGGGACTCAGGGACGTGGCCAGTTTTGCATTCCAGCTCGGATTGCCTTCATGAGGCAGTAAAAGCACTTTTAAGCCGAAAGCCTGCTGCCCTGGTGGAGCTCGCTTGGTGCCGTCCAATACACCAGCTGAGACCTCGAGGTCGTCTTCGTTTGGCACCTTGGCTTGTTTGGCATCTCGCTCGGAAGAGGGGCTGCGACTGTGACTGGCAGTCAGTCAGCGCGATCGCTGAGCGTAGAGGCGTTCGTTCGCATCCCAACCTTCTCCTGCCATATCTGGTTTGCGCAGTCTAGTGGCTCGCATGCTTGCACCTTTGCTCGCCCACACTTCGTTCAGGAGTACTCTATGTCTCGCTTACAACTCGCACTCAACGTTAGCAATATGGATGAAGCCGTCGCCTTCTACAGCCGCATGTTTGGTGTCGAACCCGCCAAACGCCGTCCTGGCTACGCCAATTTCACTGTCCCCGAACCACCACTCAAGTTAGTGCTGATGGAAAAACCGGGGGCTGGCGGCACGCTCAACCACCTGGGTGTGGAAGTAGATACAACCGAACGTGTCAGCGCCGAACGCGATCGCCTTCTATCAGTGGGCCTCAATCCCAGTTCAGCAGATCTCGTCACCTGTTGCTACGCAAAACAGTCAAAAACCTATGTCAGCGATACAGATGGCCTAGCGTGGGAGATTTATGCAGTGCTTGGCGATTCAGTCGAGCACAGCGGCGATCGCGATAATCGTCCCGTACCCAGATGTTGCACTTACTAGATAATTGTTCCTTGCCGTATTCCTCGGGCCATTAAAAACAAGCCTATTGCTCAATTTGCATAGCTTGTTTGCGAGTCCGAGGAACCAGCCTGTCATGCAAGATCTATTGGCTTGCCTACACTCACACAAAGCAATTAAAAACGTAAATTTATTGATTCCTTAACCCAAATTTAACCAAAATTCTTTTACTTTTTTTGATTTTTATGGGAACTTGAGTTCGGCATTAAGAGTCATTTAACTTGCCTACCACAGGTGCCAGTTAAAGACTTCGTTTTTTGAGGTACGACGTTCATGAACTCCTGCAAATTATTGGCTGCAACGAGTCTGTTGGCAGCAACTTTCTCTTTAGTGGCAAAGCCTGCTTATGCTGATGGGCATCTTAGCGGTCAAGTCATTGTTGATGGTTCTAGCACCGTTGCTCCGATCTCTATTGCAGCAGCTGAAACGTTTCAGGGCGAAAACTCTGGTGTGAACATTGCTGTCGGAACTAGCGGTAGCGGTGGCGGTTTCAAAAAGTTCTGTGCTGGTGAAACCGATATTTCTAATGCTTCTCGTCCGATCAAGCAAAGCGAGATTGACGTTTGCACGGAAGCTGGAATCGAGTTCGTCGAGGTTCCCATTGCCTTTGACGGTTTGGCCATGGTTACGAGCACTGAAAACGACTGGGCTACCTGTTTGACGGTCGAGCAGCTCAACACGATTTGGAACTCCGACGCTGAAGGTACGCTCACGAGCTGGGCTGACGTGGATTCCTCGTTTGAAGACGTTCCACTGGCCCTCTTTGCGCCTGGCACGGACTCCGGTACCTTCGACTACTTTAGCGAAGCCATCTTGGATGAGGATGATATCCGTGCTGACTTTACTCCTAGTGAAGACGACAACATCATCGTCAACGGCGTGTCGGGAAGCGAAGGTGGTTTCGGCTTTTTCGGTTTGGCTTACTACGAAGAGAACGCAGACAAACTGAATCTGGTTGAAATCGATGGCGGTGACGGCTGCGTTGCTCCCTCCACTGAGACCGTAGAGAATGGTACCTACGTGCCTTTGGCTCGTCCTCTATTTATTTACGTCAAGACTGCTTCTGCTGACAAGCCGGAAGTAAAAGCATTTGTCGACTTCTACCTCGATAATGCTGCTGAGCTGTCTTCTTCGGTCGGTTACATTGGTTTGCCTTCTGATGCATACGAAAGCATCAAAGGTGTCTGGAATGGCTTGGAGGCAGGCAGCCGTTTCCAAGACGTTCAGCCGGGTACACCCATCGGTGAATTGTTCTAATTGCATTTAGCAAATATTTGAGCCTAGTGCAACATAATTCCTGAGCGACTATTGTTAGCTGAAGCTCTAGATGTGCGAGTGTAGTTGATAAGACTGCACTCGTTTTCTTGACCTCAAAATATGATTTGCCTCCCAAAAGAAAATCCGGCCTCACGACCGGACCCATTGCAGTAGAACTGGAACCTGAAAACGAATAACTTGCGGCAAAATTCTACATCAGACCTTCCGGCGAAATCACCATATGCCGTTGGCGATCGACGCAGAGCCAACCTTCTTCGCAAAATGTATTAAGCAAGCGGGTCACCGTTACGCGAGTGGTCCCAATGGCATTCGCAAGCTGCTCGTGAGTGAGGCGCACTGACAATCGAATGGCGTTATCGTCTCCAGTGGGTTGGCCTAACTGCCTCGCTAACAATGTCAACAGGTGGCGCAATCGCTCGGATACTGGACGCATCCCCGAAAGCGCTAGCCACGACTCAGCTTGCAACACCCGCAGCGTCATGTGACGGAACAACCCAGCAGCCAAGGTGGGTGACGACTCTATTTCGGGTAAAGACAGCCATAACATATCCACATCAGTTAGTGCAGTTGCCTGATAGGGATTTATGTAGGTCATTGGCAGGCCTAACGGCATGGAGGGACCGATCAATCCTAAAAGAACTTCATTGCCATTGGGTTGTAGAGTTGTTAGCTGAACCACCCCACGACAAACAATGCCGATAGAGTCAGGGGGCAGTGAAATAACTGATTTAGAGATGTAAGGAGTTAGTGAGCGCTCGAAAAAAAGCTCTTCGAACAGCAAGCGAACGTCAGGTAAAGCCTGAATACGGTCGTGCATGGCGTTGCAGTGAATGTGTCCGAGACTACGCTAACGTGCCAGTCTTAAGCCACAATCATGGCTGGGTTATCAAAGTCTTAAAAAATGATAACTGTCAGGCAAGTACGTGCAACTTTATCTATCTGTCTATACCATCCCAAGCGTGAATTCAATGAAACCGAGCTCGACCCAAAAACAGAGATAAAACCAAGGCTGTACGCATATGAGCGGCCATTGACCTGCCCACCACTCGTCGGGAGAATAGGTCAAATCACAGTCTCCTTGATTGTCAACTCAAGCGGACTGTCTACTGTTTCGGGGGAAGGTCACTCGATGCTCGGTGTGCTTATCTCAATGGGGTATATGCTCTGAGTCGCTTTGCCTATCTTCTCGCCTTAAGTGGATGCTCCCCATTTCACCGCAACGATTATTGATTCTTGCAAGAGGTCTAATTTTTTCGTGAACTTCAGTATCACTAGTTATCTAGAACGATGAAGATAAGCAAAATAGTTGAGATCGCCACGCCAAAACCGACAGATATGGATCGACGAGGCGATCGCTTAGATGCTAGAAAGCAGGCAGAGTAGGTAACGGTTGGCCGAACCATTTTTCAGAGAATGCATTCAGGTCGCCACCCAACCGTTTGTGATAAATAAAGGTGTTGACCCACTGCAATAAATCGACCTCGCCACGACGTAAACCAATGTGGGCGGGGGATTCTTTAATGATGAACTTGCCTTCAATATTTTTATCGGGATTATTCTTCGCCAATTCAGCCGCCACGACATTACCTGTCGCAATCATGTCCACCTGGCCGGAAATGAGTGAAGAAGCTGTCAAACTATTGTCGGCAAAGCGCTCGATCTCGACGTCATCACCCACGGCGTCAGTTAGTTCGAGATCTTCTAGGGTGCCTTGCGTGACGCCAATTGTGTAGCCTCCTAAATCGTCGAATCCACTCACACCAGTAATATCAACAGCTCCATAGATGCCAGAAAAGAACGGTGCGTAAGGAATAGAGAAGAAGATCGACTTCGCGCGTTCCGGGTTCGCTCCCATGCTAGAGATCACGAGGTCGGCTTTGCCCGATTGCAGGAAGGGGATGCGGTTGTCGCTAGTAATGGGCAGCAACTCGAGTTCCACACCCAAATCTTCAGCTAAAAGTTGGGCAACATCAACGTCATAGCCTTCCACTTCACCATTGAGACCGACGGAACCGAACGGGGCGAAATCTTGTGGAACGGCGATTTTGACTGTGCCGGAGGAAATGATGGCGTCGAGACTGGTGGTCGAACCGCTTTGGGCGATCGCGCTAGGAGTATGCATTCCCACGAACGCCAAAGACACGAGGAAAAACACGCTAGCAACACAGGCTGCGACGATCGCGCGCAAGCCCTGCTTAGAAACCGAAAAGCGCATAGTCAAATCTCTTTTTTGACAGGTTATCTAGGAAGTTATCAGGATCGACCCGAGCGAACGTAGCGACGAATACATTTATTCAGTGGGCGAGGGAAGCTTCGAGCTTGCGGCTGGCAACAGAAATGGGAAAACAGATGGCGAAATAAATGGCTGCTGCAAGTGCGTACACGAAGAATGGCTCAAAGGTAACATTCGCGATGTTGGTAGCCGATCGGGCCAGCTCCACAAATCCAATTGCGGAAGCGAGGGACGTTCCTTTAATCACTTGCACCATAAATCCCACCGTTGGCGGAATGGCAATGCGGAGGGCTTGCGGCAAGATCACGAGTTGCAACTGTTGGAAATAATTTAAACTTAAAGCCTTCGCCCCATCCCACTGTCCCTGAGGGATGGCTTCTACTGTGCCGCGCCAAATATCCCCGAGAAATGCACTGGAAAATGTGGTGAGTGCGACCGTTGCTGCTGTCCAGGGGCTGAGATCTAGGCCGAAAATACTGGAGCCGAAAAATGCGAGCAAAAACTGAATCAGCAAGGGGGTTCCTTGCACGAATTCCGAATACGTGCGGCTGATGGCTCGCAAGGGTTGATAAGGGGAAATTCGCAGCAGCATCAACAAAATACCGGCAATCCCGCCACAGATGAATGCCACGGCCGAAAGCGCTAACGTCCAGCGAGTTGAACGCAACAATGCGATCAGAATTTCGTATTGGCTGAAGTCGCGCATAGTTAGGTGTATTGGGTGAATTTGAAAAATTGTTGGTGGAACAGGTGGGCGATCGCTTTAAAACTAAGAGCGATGAGGATGTAGATAATGGCGATCGTGAGAAACACTTCAAAATCGCGGAAAGTCCGAGAGCGCAGGAAATTCCCGGCAAAGGTGAGTTCTTCAGCTGAAATTTGCGAGACAACGCTGGAGAGTAAAATCAGCAACACAATTTGGCTAGTAAGAGCAGGGTAAATATTAGCGATCGCGGGTTTGAGCACGATGCGGTGAAAGATCTGAAAGCGAGTCAATCCTAAAGACTGTCCAGCCTGAATTTGTTCTTGGGGAATGCTTTGAATACCTGCGCGGATAATTTCAGCCGCATAAGCGCCGAAGTTAATTGACAGAGCCATCAATGCCGCTCGCTCGGAACCAATTTTCGGCCCCAAACTGGAGATGCCGAAGTAAATAAACAGCAATTGGACGAGAAAGGGCGTGTTGCGGATAACTTCGACATAAGTTGCAGAGATAGCTTTTAGAATCCAATTTTCTGAGGTGCGAAATAGGGCTCCAATCGTGCCGACGAGTAGTCCGATTGCAGTGGCGAGAGCTGATATTTGCAGCGTGAGTATCAGTCCGTCGCGCAAAATATCCCAATTCTGCCAGACGGCTTGGAACTGAAACTGGTAGGTCATTGCGGCTCTTATTCGGTAAATTGAATGACTTTCACCATCCCATCGGAGCGATCGCCATACTCTGCCGCTGCACGTTCGATGCTCTGCAAACTACCCATTGCCAGACTGCACGGAAAGCCAAACTTAGCTTGAACGCGATCGCTTGCGATATTCAGCGACTCGCGCGATCGCTCCAGAAAATCTGAAATCGAGTAGCTTTCTGATATTTCAAAATATTTCTTGACGACCAAAGACGGTGAGTAATAACTGACCTGTTTACCATTAGGCCATTCGACGTGAAAGTGCATTTCTGGCATAGATACTTCTCCTCACTTGCCTTGACTGCTATCGTTACTCGATCTCAAATCAAAAGAGATGACGGTTGGATTTAACTCTGCACCTGCAGCTTGTGTTCTAAATCTAAAACCGAACTCAGATTTTTGAAACGTTTTCTTCCTGTCTATTTCACGAGAAATCTTCTCCTTGTCGAATTCATTTATCGCTTTCCTCCGTCTCAAGATCGTCTAAAATCTTTTTCAGAGCCGCCTTGAGATCGGGTAAATCTAGCTGAGTTGTTTGCCAAACGATTTCTAGATCTACCTGAAAATATTCGTGAATGACTACATTCCTCATATTCCGAATTTGGTGCCACGGTAGAGTTGAGTCTGCAGCTACTAAATCGTCAATCGCGCTCGCTACTACTTCCCCAACCACTGCTAAGCTATAAAGCACGGCTCGAAGTGCTTGTCGGTTCCGAGCAAATGACTCAAAATCCAAGCCCTCTACTGTTTCTTCTACTACCGCAATCTCAGCCACCATATCCCGTATTCGGTGCTCCAACCTTCTAGACGGCACGAATCGCCTCCTTTAATACGGCTTCCCGCACGTGAGGATGCAGTGAATTCGGAGTACCCACATCAACAGAACAGTTTAATAACTCTTCTAGAAAGGACTTCAGCTGCAGTAAGGTAAATAGTCCGACTGGACGGGTAAATTTCACCAAGAAATCTACATCGCTCTCAGAAGTAGCTTCATCTCGCGCGACAGATCCAAACAGGAATAATGCTTCCACTGCAAATTCATCTAAGCGCTCCCGTTGCGCATTGATACTGTCTAAAACCTGTTGCTTGTCGATATTAGACTCCATGACACCTGTGCTCCTGTTGTTATAATTCCGCTCGCACATCTCCTTTCACACGAATTGAAAATTTCACGATCGCGCCAAAATCTGTTGATAAATATCGACATGCAGTCGAGCTGACGCTTCCCAATCGTAGTCTCGCACGACTGCCATCGCTGCTCGAACGAGACTCACGGCAACCTCAGAGTTGACGACCTGCAACAGTCCTGCTGCGATTGCGGCAGAAGAATGCGGCTCGATCGAGATTGCTTGGTGACCGTCGAGAAATTCGGTGAAGGGCGCGATATTTGAAGTGACGACGGGTAAACCCGAAGCGATCGCTTCTAGCACCACTAATCCCCACCCTTCTTTGATGGAGGGAAACGCAAATGCATCTGCACAACGATACAAGTCAGCCATATCTGTGTCAGGAATGGCTCCCGGCAAGACTAATGCTAATGCCAGTGGAACGTTCAAGCGCTCGACTTCTGAGAAGAACTCGCTTCGGTAGGCTTGGTAATCGAATAACGTGGTGCCACCAGCAATGACGAGCTGAGCGTTGGGATGGAGATCGCGAACTCGTGCAAAGGCTTGCAGCAGACGAATGGAATTCTTACGCGGTTCGATGCCACCGACAGTCAAAAAAATGGGCGACCCATTCAGTCCCAATTGCTGTTTGAGAGCGGTTTCTCTACCGCTGGGTTGTGGGGAATAGCGCTTGAGATTCACTCCGTTTCGAACTCGGAAGGATGGGATGCCGTAGCGATCGCGAAGCTCTCGCTGCCAAAACGCGCTCACGCACAAGCAGCGATCGGCCTCCAGAATCGATCGCTCTTGGCACGCGCGCAGGTAGGGACTGTTGAACTCGTCCACGTGATGAACAGTGCGGAGGACGTGGGGGATGAGGTGGCGATCGCGCAGTGCGATAAGGGCGTTGGCGCTGATGCAATCTTGAGCGTGATAGATACCGAAAGGGCGATCGCTGGCACTGAAATACTCGACGTACTCGCGAATACGCAGTGCAATCAGCTCATCTGTACTTTCCGGTGCGATAGCGGCAGGAATGCAGATCGTTTTGCAGTCGAGGGAGCGCGGAAATCCAGCGCCCGTTTTATCGAGTCCGAACAAACAAACATCGTGGCCGAGCGAGTGGAGAGCTTCGGCTACCTCCATCGCGTGAATGACACCGCCGCGCGGATGAGTGGAGTAGGTGAGAATGGCGATGCGGAGTGAAGTCATCAGGTCTGAACTCCGGCACATCCAGTGAGTGCTTCGCGCTCAAAATCCCACAGCAGGGCAGATTCATTGCCAGCGTGCACATACACTTGACGAGTCGCTGTCACCGTTCCGATCGCGTCACAAGCGATGTCTTGTCGATGAAAGCGATCGCGAATTTCCCTTACGCGATCGGGACTAACACTCAACAAAAAGCCGTAGCTGGGAAACCATTGCACCCAGTCGTCCATCGCGATCGCGTCCGGTTTGGGAGTCGACTCCAGCTCAATTTCTCCACCGACTCGCGAGGCTTCCAACAGCATCAACGCAGTACCCAATACGCCCCCGTTGCTGATGTCTTTGCCCGCGCGACACGTCCTAGCACTCGCGAGTTCTGGCAGGATGGATAATTGCCTTCGCAAACGGATGGGATCGGCTTCTGTTGCTGCATTCCAGAACGGCGCGTTGGGAAATTGTTGACCGCTCAAATCGACCGCCATTAGAAGGCGATCGCCCGGACGTGCGGAGAAACTCGAAATCAACTGCTTCGCGCGTCCCAAAATTGCTACCGACAAACCCGCGTGAGGACTGTGACAGTTGGTGTGCCCGCCGACAATCGGCACGTTGTAAGCTATTGCCGCCGCACGCATCCCCTCCCAAATAGGGATGCTGGCTTTTGGGGTTCGGCTCCACAGGGTATCGACGATCGCGATCGCCTCTCCGCCCATCGCGCAAATATCGCTAATGTTGACCATCACGCCGCACCAGCCTGCAAACCAAGGCTCGTCTCGCACGAATTCGGGCAACATTCCCTCTGATGCCAGCAGCAAATATCCATCTCGGTCTGCAATTGCCGCACAGTCATCTCCGAGAACGAACTCGCGCTCGCCGAAGTGCTTCGCAGCCCACTGAATATCTCGCTTATGCTGAATTCCCGCCGACTGACGAACTCGTTCAACTAACGTCTTCAGCACTAGGACACCCGCTCCATCGCGATCGCCGGTCGCAGTTCGCAATTAGGCGGATAGTGTTGCAAATCCGCTTCCATCAAATGGTGGGGTTGACCTAGTAGGGAGATTTCTTCGAGGGAAGTCCAGTGCAAACGGCGGAAAAAGCGGACGTTTTGCAATTGCACGGTGGCCAGGAAGCGCTCGCATTCCCACGCATTTGCCGTCGTCACTGCTTTCTGAATCAACCCCTGGCCGATGCGTCCCCGCCGCCGATACCGGCGATGCACCCCTAGCCGCCCACCATACCAAAGTCGCGGTTCCAGCTCGTAAATCCGCACCACCCCGACCACGCGATCGCCCGCCACCCAATCGCGATCGAGAGCGACGATGGGATAGGCAATTTCGTCCGTGCGATCGATGTCGCTGTGGGAAAAAAGTCCTTGCTCCTCGCAAAAAATTGATTTGCGCAGTGCAAAATATCCCTGCACGTGAGCCACAGATCGAGCCAGATGAAATTGATAGGGTCGAGTCATCAGAAGTGCTTTGAACGAGACACTAGAATTCAAAATTGGCGATCGCCGAGCACGCTCCGCACTTGGCACATCCGGCCTTTATCTCAGTCGACGTCATCCCCGAAGTTTGGAGACGAACGCCAACGGTTTGGTAGACCTCAAACATGAAATCACTGTCGGGAGCGGGATGATTTTCCAGAGGTGTTCCCGCGATCGGCACGAACGGCACCACAAAGGGATACACGCCAAGGTCGATAAGGCGATGGCTCATCTCGACGATCGAGCTAAGACTGTCGCCCAACCCCGCCAAGATGTACGTACTCACCTGCCCCCAACCGAACACATCTACGGCAGCCTCAAATGCCTGCATGTACTTCTCGATGCGAACTTCAGCCTTGCCAGGCATGATGCGAGCGCGCACTTCCGGCGTGACAGCTTCTAAGTGCATGCCTAAACTGTCAACCCCGGCCGCCTGCATCCGAGCAAACCAGCCAAAATCGTCCGGCGGCTCGCACTGGGCTTGAATGGGGAGATTGACGCGGGTTTTGATGGCGCGAGCACATTTGGCTAGATAAGATGCGCCGCGATCGCTTCCCGGTGGCGTTCCGGTCGTCATCACCATATGTTTGACTCCATCCAGCCGCACCGCCGCTTCGGCAACTTCAGCTAGCTGCTCGGGCGTTTTGCGGGCAATGGTTTGACCGCTGGCAAGGGACTGACCGATGGCGCAGAACTGACACGCCGTTTCGCGATCGCCGTAGCGAATACAAGTTTGCAGCACGGTGGTCGCTAAAACGTCTCTCCCGTGCAGTAGAGCAATCTGTTTGTAGGGAATTCCCTCTGCTGTGGTGAGGTCGTAGAACTTTGGTTGCGGGGGGAATTCGATCGAAGCAATGGCCTCGCCCGCTTGTTTGAGAGTGGCCGAATGCTCTCCGTTTGCTTCAAAGCTGTAGGGCGATTGTTCCGCAGCATCGGTAAATACGGGCACCATCACGGTCGTCCCGTCGATATTCAGGGCTTTGTGGTCGGACGGTCCCGCTCCTCCTTTGCGCCCGGACGCACCGACATTATCGCGACGCAAATGCAGTCCGTGCGATTGCAGCTCGGTAATCAGATGTTGTTTGTTCATCGGCCTAGAAATGATTGAGCTGCTAGGTTCGAGCCGTCGCGCGCGCCGCACTCTCACTCGTTGCAGAAGTCGTCACGGTGGAGAAAGAAGATTCGCCCGCACTGGTGAATTCTGTGGTGGTGAATGAGGGCACGCTGGCCGCTGCGCTAGTTTCAGAAGAAATTGCGCAGGGCTGAGCCTCTGCGTTCATCCACAACTTCAGTAATTCGGGACGGGCGTAATGTCCTACTGAATCCAACATGCGCTTGCGCTTGGTTATCAACGAGAAGTCGAGATCGGCGATCGCCATTCCTTCCCCTTCTCGAATTGGCGGACAGATGTGTTTCCCTTCAGGATTGACGATTGCGGTATGACATCCTCCCTGCAACACCCGTTGCATTTTGGGATTATCCTCACCGGCAATTTGCTGGCGCTGCTCGTCCGTCAACCACCCCGTCGCATTCACCACGAAACAACCCGACTCCAGCGCGTGATGTCGAATCGTCACGTCCATCTGCTCGGCGAAGATCTCCCCCACCATCGAGCCGGGAAATTGAGAGCAATGAATCTGCTCGTGCTGCGCCATCAACGCATACCGCGCCAGTGGATTGTAATGCTCCCAACAGGCCAAAGCCCCCACTTTCCCAACTGCCGTTTCCACCACTTTCAATCCGGAGCCGTCCCCCTGCCCCCAAACCATCCGTTCGTGAAACGTCGGCGTAATTTTTCGCCGCTTCAACAGCAGCGTTCCATCGGCATCAAACAGCAACTGGGCGTTGTAAAGCGACCCTTCATCTCGCTCGTTAACCCCCAGAACCACTACCATGCCGTAGGTTTTCGCCGCTCGCGCGATCGCCTCCGTCACCGAACTCGGCACCGTCACCGCTTCCTCGTACAGCCGCATGTGTTCCTTCCCCATCAGCACCGGCGGCTGAATGAAGGAGAAATAAGGATAGTAGGGCACCACCGTTTCGGGAAAAACGATCAGTTCTACCCCCTGCTTGGCAGCCTCAGCGATCGCCTCCAGCACCTTTTCAGTGGTTCCAGCGCAATCGAACAGCACCGGACTCAGTTGGACAGCGGCCACCCGCACGGTTTTCGCCTGGGTCATGACAAAGTCTCAGATGAAGGGGCGAAGACGTTACATCGTCCAAGTGTCGAGCATGAAAGCGCCTTCCTTGCGATGCAAAAGCACCAAATCGAGGACGTCCAGCGGGTTGATCGGCGTAATCCCTGGAATCAGAGAGGGTTCGCCGTGTCCGTACAGTGCTTGCAGAGCAAAACGGCAAGCGTACACCTTGCCCCCTTCTTCCATGATTTTGACCAACTGATCGTTCATGGCGAGGTGGCCGGGAAATGCACCATCCCCTAATTTGGGAAAGCCTCGCTGCACTCCTAGCGTTACGCCTGGCCCATACAGCAAAACCGTGGTCTCAAATCCTTTCCGAATCAAGCGAGTCGCCTGCAACAAATTCACTAGACCAATTGATCCTTCAAACGCCACCGTATGAAAAGTCACTAATGCTTTTTCCCCCGGCTCTGCCTGCACGTCCGGAAACACTTTTTCTTCGTAATCAACCAAAAAATCACCCGGCTTGTGAGCCGGCATCATTACTTCAGGCACGATCGCTTCCTCAGAAATACATTGAGCGCAAGCCCTCATCACAAGCCTGTCTGACCAATTACGAGAGCTGGCTTGCCACTTGCGAATGGGCGTAGCTTACGAGGTCGAAATCACGCCTTTTGTAACTACGACTACATATTTATCCAGACTGAATATTTATTCGAAATCCGATGACTTACTCCAGCACCAGAAAACCTAAGCCATCAATTACCTATCTAAATCAACAGCCCTCATCATGTTTCTCTGACTTTTGATTTGGCGATCTTGAGTTTCTTTGCACGATACAACGGAAGTAAGATGCGATCGCCTTACTTCCCCATACCAAGACGCATCCTCAAGCGTCTGGCAAATTGTCCGGGTTAATCCCTTGAGACCGTAGATATTCGGCAAGGCGATCGGCTCGCTGACGTTCTGATTCGGCTCGCTGACGTTCTGATTCGGCTCGCTGACGTTCGGACTCGACGCGTTCGCGATCGGTGAGGTAGCGATCGCCCTTCTCATCAAACCATCCCAACAGCTCGCGTCCTAACGGATCTAAGGCAGGAGTATAGCGCCCCAACCCCAGACCAATTTCAGGCATCCAATACGGCTCGCGGGTCTGTAATCGGTACGTACCTGATTCCAATGTGTAAATCTCAAGCGGTGCATGGCCGTCGCGCTTCCAGACACAGGGATTGTAGATTGCGTAATATCGCACTCCTAGCTTTGCGTAGATGTCGAGTTTGCGGCTGTATTCTCCCCCCGGTGTTTCAGACACGACTTCGAGCACGAAGGCAGGAGGGATATTCTGCTCTTCCCACATGACATAGCTTTTGCGGGATTTTCCACCTTTGCGACGCTCTACTCCTACGCTTAGAAACCCATCGGGTACAATCGGCACCCTCGGATCTGACCCCGTGGCGTGATAAATGCCCATATCGATGCCAAAGTACCAGTCATCGCGCGTTTCCCAGAGTGATTCGAGTAGGAACAATAAAACATTCGGGACGAAATTTTGGTCTTCGTTATCCACAGGGGTATCGTCCGAACCAGGCAATTCGGCGCTGCTAGGTAACAAGGTGGGATCGAGTTGAAGCACGAGCGAACCTCGTCGGTGCCACGGCTGTCCTGACTGCATTCTAGGCGATTGCCTATCTACTCAAATTGAATTTGCGAGCTAGCTATCTCCCAATTTGCTGAGGATCGAGGACTTCGCGCAGAGCATCGCCCAGGAGATTAAATCCGAGAACAGTCAACGCGATCGCTCCCCCCGGAAAGGCCGTAATCCAAGGGGCACGTTTGAAGTAATCCCGCCCTGCCGCCAGCATCGCTCCCCATTCTGGAGAGGGTGGCTGCGCTCCCAACCCCAAGAAAGAAAGCGCTGATGCAGACAGAATCGCGACCGAAATTCCAACCGTCGCCACTACAATAATGGGCGACAAAATATTGGGTAGGATGTGGCGCAAAATCAAGTGCCCGTGACTAGCGCCGATCGCTTGAGATGCCTTGAAATATTCCTTGTTTTTCTCTAGCAGAACCGCACCATAAACAATGCGGGCATAAAACGGAATCGAGCTGATACCCACGGCAATCATGGCATTCGTAAGACTCGGACCGAGTACAGCAACGGCAGCTAAGGCAATTAAGGTTTCGGTAAAAGAAAACACGACGTCCACCGCTCGCATTAAAACCGTTTCTAGCCATCCCCCCGCATAGCCCGCGACCAGACCAATCAACACCCCCGACGTCAGCGAAATTCCGACAGCGATCGCGCCCACCTGTAATGTCAGTCGAGACCCATAGATAATCCGACTGAATAAATCTCGACCCAACTCGTCAGTGCCAAACCAGTAGTCTCCATTGGGAGGCGTGAGTGGCTTGCCCGCCCCCATGGATGTGGGTTCGAAAGGAGCCAACCAAGGGGAAAAGATTGCCGCAAAAACCAACAACAAACAAATGACCGCACCCAACTTTGCCCCAGGACTTTGCAATAACGCCTGTACGAAACGACTCGCAGACGAACCGCGATCGACACCTCGTTCGGCAAGAGGTTCGCAAGCCATAGGGGATACATCTCGAGCCATAAGCTAGCTGTAGGTAATCCGAGGATCGATCCAGGCATAAAGCAGGTCTAACAAGATGGAAACCGCTACAACCACTGTGGCAAAGATCAGAATAAATCCTTGGATGGTGGGGTAATCCCGCTGAAAAATTGACTGAATCGCTAAGCGACCGATACCGTTCCAAGCAAAGACATTCTCAACCACAATGGCTCCACCCATCATGTAGGTAAACTGCAAGCCCAACATATTCACTACGTGGATAATTCCCGTGCGTAATGCGTGCCGCGAAAGTACGAGACGTTCGGCCAATCCTTTAGCCCGAGCCGTACGGATATAGTCTTGAGAGAATACATCCAGCATTGACGAGCGAGTCAGGCGCGATATTGCTGCCGCATTCGCCAGCCCAAGCGTAACCGCCGGCAAAATTAAATTTTTTGCATCCGTACCCGAAACGGGGAGCCAGCCGAGGCGAATGGAAAACACGTACATGAGCATCAATCCCAACCAAAAACTAGGGATTGAGATACCCAAAATCGCACTTGTCATCAATCCCGTGTCGATCCAGGTTCCCTTTTTATAGGCAGCAAAAAAACCCGCCGTAACGCCCACAATAATGGTGATACACATACTGCTTAGGGCTAGCAGCAGCGTATTAGGCAGCCGCACCATCAACAGTTGGAGGACGGGTTGATTGCCGCGAATGGTAGTGCCGAAATCGCCTTGTAAGATTCGGCTCATGTAGATAACGTATTGAACGTAAATTGGGCGATCTAGTCCCAGTTGATGACGGATTTGTTCGAGCTGCTCTGGAGTTGTAGATTGCGATTGGGCAAACATAATTTGCACCGGATCTCCCGGTACTAAATGGATGAGCAACGTCACGGAGATCGTCGTCACCCAAATGGTGAATAACCCACTTAGAAATCGCTTGAGAATGTACTTCGTCATAAATTACAGGGAATAGGTGGCGAGGAAAAGATTGTGACAGAGCACTAATAACTACCTGCCCTAAAGTCTTTTGCCTAGGCAGAAATCTACATACAGAATTCTGCTTTTCAGATTGGGAGAAGTAATTCGAGAATAAAAGTGACTGGCGCAGGCGTTATGAAGACTGCAGTTTCACATCATTGAACAAAGGACGATTGAAGGGACCGATTTTTAATCCTTCCACCTCATCGCGAGCGGTATAAATCCACAGCCAACCAGGGGTGTAGAGCGGGACGTGAACGGCATTCGCCAACAAATATTTCTGCGCATCTTGCACTGCTGCTAATCGCGCATCCGAATTGACCGTTGTTCGGGTTTTATCTAACAGCGCATCAAGCTCAGGGGTCTGATAGCCACTGTACGCGCCGGGAGAATGCCAAAGCTGATGCAAAATATCTGGGTCGTACCAAGCCCAGCCCATCATGTCGAATGTACTTTTGCCGCTATCGGTCTCATTTTCTTGTTTCACTCGGGCATTCATGGTGCCGATATCCATGGTCTCGATTTCTGTCTCAATACCCACCTGCTGGAGCTGATTTTGAAAGACCTGCACCATTTTCTCGCGATTGCCACCTACCCACGTCATCATTGTGACTTCGAGCGGATTATCTGGGCCGTAATTCATTTCTGCAAGGAGTACTTTGGCTTTTTCTGGATCGTGACTATAGCCATGTTCTGCACAGTAGTCTTGATCGTTGCCAAGCACTCCCCGCGCCACCGTGCAGTGTTCTCGCTTGACCACGTCACCAAACACGATATCGATCGCCGCATCGGGATCGATCGCGTAGGCTACAGCCTGTCGAGCGCGAATATCATCGAAAGGGGGGCGCGAAATCGTGAACTCAAAAAATACATTTTGGCCTGTTTTTTCTGCCACGTAGATATTAAGTTCTTCGTCAGACTCAATGGATTCTAGTTCCTCCAACGGAGGCTCGGCAATCACCTGGATTTCCCCTGTTTGCAAACCTGCCAGACGAGTTTGAGGCTCTGGAATCTGTTTGACAATTAGCGTATCTAAGTAAGGAGCACCTTCATTCTCAATCGGACGACCAAAGTTCTGATATTCGGCATTTTTCTCCAGTACGATCTGATCTCCTTTGGTCCAACTCGCGAATTTCCAAGGGCCAGTTCCCACAGCAGCAGTCACGCCAAAGTCATCTCCTAATTCCGCCGCACTATCGCAAATCTGGCTGGAGAACGGGTCGGCCATAAATGTGACAAACGCGCCAAAGGGTTGCTCGAAGGTAAATTTAACGGTTAGATCGTCCACGGCTTCCACCGAGGAAATCGGCCCCCAAGCACCTTTGGTAACGCTGGGATTATCGTCGCTAAGTGCGCGTTCGGCAGTGTACTTCACGTCATTGGCATCAAAGGAAGTGCCATCGTGACAGGTAATTCCTTCATTCAGAACGAAAGTGGCTTCGAGGCCGTCATCGCTAACTGTCCATTCTTTCGCTAGATTGGCAACCACCCCACCATTGTCGTCAAAGGCTAACAACGTATCGTAGATTTGATCGAAAATTTGCCAAGACAGCGTGGTTGTCGTGCGCTGAGGGTCGAGGGAATCGGCATCGCCATATCTGGCCCATACAAGGTTACCTCCCGATTGGGCAACGCCTGCTGTCGAACTCTCTTCGGTGGAGGCAGTCGTATCAGGGTTAGTTTCTGCGCCACAAGCGGCGATCGCCGCAGGCAGGGCTAGTAGCACGATCGATCGGCTGACGTATTGACTCAATCCCTGGAACTGTCGAACTGAAGCCATCTCTATCTCCTCTATATGAGCGTGCTTGAATGATGTGCGTGCTTGAATCCAGATCTCATGCGGCCATATTGACCTAATATGGGTTGAATTTTCATATAGCACCAAGTGCTCGAACCGGAGTGTGCGGAAAGCATCTTTTTTTGATAGAGTAAGCCGTTCTGACTGAAAATATCAGCCTGGAAAATTATCAGAGTTCGTTATGGATTGATAAGTTTTTACGACATTCTCATGCCAGGATTAAGGTTTGGCTTGTAAGTGTGCCTTATGTTGCCAAATATGCAGTAATGAACTCGCAAAAACCTGATATCAGTTAGACCATAAGGCATCTAGGCCCATGCGGAGAGTCGTTCCTCGTAAACCAAAACTCTCGTTTTCGATAGCAGTCGAGTTTGACTCGATCGCTGCATGAATTAATTTCGCACAGTTACTCTCAACCCGATTGCGATAAGACTCTCATGACATTTTCAATTGTTGCCTTTGATGCCAAAACTGGAATGATGGGAATTGCTGTCGCCACCAAGCATTTGGCTGTGGGAGCACTAGTTCCTCATGCGAAGGCAAGGGTAGGCGCAATCGCGACGCAAGCCGAAACAAATCCTTTGTTAGGTATCCGAGGGATCGAGCGATTAGAGCAAGCGTGTCATATGCCAACTCATCAGAACAAAAATGCTTCGGCTGAGCGTGTCTTGCAAACTCTGATAAACGAGGATATCGCTCGCGAACAGCGTCAGCTTCACCTCGTCAATCATTATGGGGATACGGCTGCTTGGACGGGCCGAGACTGTATAGAATGGGCGGGGCATTTCACATTCCCAGGGTTTTCTGTCGCAGGCAATATGCTAACTGGCGAACCAACGCTTACGGCAATGGCCGACGAGTATCATCGGGCCGAACGCGAGCCTTTTTGTCACCGACTCCTCTTGGCGTTGGCCGCTGGGGATGCCGCTGGAGGAGATAAACGCGGTCGGCAGTCAGCAGCCCTTTATGTAGTGGATGTCGATGTCTATCCATATTTAGATTTGCGGGTAGATCATCACGAACAACCGATTGAATCTTTACGCATCTTATTTGAAGAGTCTTGCAAGGACTATTACCGTTCTTTCCGTCAGTCGATGCCATCTGAGTAGGATAATGAGTCGTGTGGCGATCGCTCATAAATCTTAGGTTAAATCAACCCTTGCATTACGAGTCGATAAAGTGCTTCGTGGCGAGTGCGAGCCTTGAGTTTTGCTAAGACTTTTTTGACGTGAAATTTTACGGTACTTTCGCTAATATGCAGACTTTGAGCGAGTTCGCGATCGCGCATGCCTCGGGCCAATAAACTCATGATTTCTCGCTCGCGATCGCTAATCCCCACCACGGCAACAGTGTCTTCCAATCCCCATGTGCCTCCTTGCAAAACTTTCTCTAGCGCCTGACGCAATTGCACGGGTGACATCGATAAGTTCAGACAGGCTCTGGCAATGCTAGGAATAGGCTCAGGGCGGTGCTGAATCCACAACAAGCGATCGCTTTCCTCCAGCCCGTCTGCACTATCGGCAATGACGAGTTGGTTGGGATTTGAACTAGCCGTGACACTCAACCCAGCGAGGTAGGCAAGTTGAGTAAATGCAAGCTGGAGAACGGGTTGTCGACACTGAATCCAGATAGGGATATCGCCGTGCGAAGCGGCATCAGGAAGCTTGAGAAAAATTTGTATGACAGCACTCTCTCGGCTAGGTTGGCACTTTAAGATGCCGCCTGCAGTATGGGTTGGTAGTAATAGCGGTTGAAAAGCAGCTTCGACTTCAACCGCAGCTGTGGGTAGATCTTGCGGACAGCCGACAATCGCTTCCAGAGCGACCGCATCAGAGTCATAGGTTAAGCGGCAATAGGTGCAGTCGAACCCATTCAAGAGCTCTGCTGCACTCAAAAATAAATAAGTGCGGGAGGTGCTGAGCGCTCTCTCTGTTCCGACCATTGCTAGTCTGGTTGGATTTAATAAAGAGGCAAGACGATCGCTCAATGCTAATTCTTCGCGTCGCTGTATCTGCCAGGCTTGTTTCTCCGATTGGTGACGTAACGTTGCTTGCAGGGCTACCGTGACGGTCGCGCATAATCCTTGCAACACCTCCAAGAATTCTGCGGCGAGAGGTTGCTGACTGAATAGCGCGAGTACGCCAATGGCAACGCCGTCAGACATCAACGGATATCCAGCAAACCCGCGAATGTGGTTAGAAATCGCCCAATCTCGATCTTTCACCCACGCTTCTTCCGCAAGTTGATTGCTGAGAAAGGGCACGCAGTTCTGGGCAATTTTGCCCACCTTGAAGGCTCCCATCGGCACGCGAGCGAAGCTACCGTTAGTGCGCGTGTACAGGCCAGAGGAAGCGACAAGACGTAGGGCTGTGCGATCGCTTTCCACTAACCAAATTCGAGCGAACGCACAACCAAATTGCTCGATAATGCCATCGGTAACGCACTGCGCGATCGCCTCTGGCTGTAACAATCCGGCAAAGGTTTGAGTAATGCGATGACTGCGCTGCATCTCGAAGAGCAGACGCGCAGAATCAAGTAGTACCGGGACAGAATTGGTCACGAAGCGACCTACGCGGAACGAGAAGCGATTTAGAAACCCTCGTTCGATTCAGCCCCAGAGAAGGCGATCGCTTTGTAGCAGAAGTGACAATCGCAATGCATATCAATTCAGAACGTTATCGAAATCGATAGGTGGGAGTGAGGCAATCGCATTCAATCTTCGTGGAAAAAGAGAGCTCGTTACCGAGATTGATAGAGTTCGAACATTGGTAACAGCGACTACAAGTTGGGTCTGCCCCCGCTTCTAAGGTCGAGAGTGTTCAGTCCTCACCACGCCAGGCTATGAGAAGTCTCGGGGGTGCATGTTGGACTTCACTTCACGAAGCGAGCAGCAACGTCATGAAAACCCACTTCCCCTGCATTATTGTTGGTGGCGGTCAGGCTGGATTGTCTGCGAGTTATTGCTTGAAGCAGCTCGGGATTGAGAATGTCATCTTTGAGAAACATCGCATCGCCCATGCGTGGCGATCGCAGCGTTGGGATGCCTTTTGTTTGGTAACTCCAAACTGGCAATGCTTGTTACCTGGATTTAACTATGCAGGAGCAGCTCCAGATGGATTTATGCCTAAGCAGGAAATTGTTGAATACATCGAAGCCTACGCTAAATCTTTCAATGCTCCTATCTATGAAGGAATTGAGGTAACGCAGGTCCGTCGTCTGCCCGATATGCAGACGTACTCCGTCAGGACTTCAGCGGGTAACTTTACTGCTGGCTCAGTCGTTATTGCAGCAGGAAGCTATCACGCACACAAAATTCCAGCTATTGCCAAACAACTCCCAGCTGGCATCGTTCAAATTCATTCTTCGGAGTACCAAAATCCTGCCTCCATGCCTTACGGGGCAACTTTGGTCGTGGGCTCGGGGCAATCAGGCTGTCAAATCGCAGAAGACCTGCATTTTTCCGGGCGAGAAGTTTATTTAAGCGTGGGTAGCGCGCCGCGATCGCCTCGAAAATATCGCGGCAAAGATGTAGTGGATTGGCTCGATTTAATGGGCTATTACGATACCCCTATCGATACATTCGATAACCCTATAAAAGTACGAAAAAAGACCAATCACTACCTCACGGGTCGCGATGGCGGACGCGAGATTAATTTACGTCAGCTCGCCCACGAAGGCATGAAATTAGCGGGACATCTAGACAATATTTGCAATGGCGAGATCGCCTTCAAATCCGATCTCTACGAAAATCTAGAGAATGCTGATGCCGTGGCAAATAGCATCAAAGCCAGCATCGACACATTCATAGCCGATGCTGGAATTGAAGCACCTTCTGCCCCGTTGGAAGAAGCGACTTCCCTCCCTGAATCTCCGGTGACGTTGCTCGATTGCGAACAGGCAAACCTCGGCTCGGTGATTTGGTGTACGGGTTTCAAAACTAATTTTAGTTGGGTGGACGTCCCCGTCTTTGACTGTGAAGGCTATCCCGAACACATTCGCGGCGTGACAAACGCCGCAGGGCTCTATTTCCTTGGATTGCCCTGGCTGTACACGTGGGGATCGGGACGCATGTCCGGCGTGGGTCGGGACGCACAGTATTTGGCAGATGTCATTGCCGCACGTCTATCGGCAGCAACTAAACCGGAGATCGCGAGTTAGACAATCCATCACGGTTTCATATGGTTCCAATCACAACCGTAATGATTGGGGCAAATGTTTGGTATCACGTATCACAAAGCCACTCGGTTAATGCCGATTCAATGAACCAATCCGGCTTGATTTGGAGAAAGCTGATGGTTGCGACTCAATGGCGTAAGTGGACGCAGGGAGTTTCTGCAACGGTATTGATGTGGGGCGCGATCGCGTTTGGTGTCGATGCAGAAACCATTCGGATTTCAATTGGAACTCAAGATCAGGTAATCAATACCGCCGTGGGTGGAGCCACCGTGCGGGAACTAAAACTGTTGGAAAAGCATTTGCCCACTACGGGGAAATATGCCGACGTTGATTATGACATTCAGTGGTCGAGCTACACCTCGGGCCCGCCGATTACCAACAAAATGTTGGCCAATCAAATCGATATTGGCTTGATGGGAGATTTCCCGGCTGTCATCAATATGGTGACTTTCCGACAAGAAGATAAGGATGTCGATACAGTCTTCATCGGTACGTTGGCCTACAGCCCGAACGGGGCAGGCAACGCCGTTGTCGTGCCAAAAGCTAGTGATGTAACCTCTCTGGCCGAGCTCAAGGGCGGAACGGTTTCAGTGCCTTTTGGTTCAGCGGCTCACGGCATGTTGCTGAAAGCATTGACGGATGCAGGCATCGATCCTGAAACGGACGTCAAGCTCATCAGCCAAGCTCCGGAAGTTGGCGGTACTAGTCTGCGAACAGGGCAAATTGACGCCCATGCTGACTTCGTCCCATTTGGGGAATTGTTCCCTTTTAGGGGGTTTGCGAAGAAGATTTTTGATGGCGCGCAAACAGGGGTGCCGACTCTACACGGTATTGTCGTGCGCACTGATTTTGCCGAGCAGTATCCCGAACTCGTGGTTGCTTATCTCAAGGCCAAGTTAGAAGCCAATCAAACGTTCCGGGACCAACCGGAAGCCATTTCGGCCAACATCGAAGAATGGTCTGGTATCGATAAAGAGGTGGTTTACATGTTCCTCGGGCCATCTGGCCTACAACCTCTCGATCCCACCATTCGCGGCGTCCATTTGGATGCGCTTAAGAGTAGTATCTCGACGCTCATCTCGCTCGGAAAAGTGGATGAGAGCATCAATCCCGATGATGTTGAAGGTTGGGTGGACGAAAGCTTCCTCAAGCAGGCTATGTCCGAACTCAGTATGGAGTACGACACAGTCGTTGCGGAGGGCGAGAACTACATCATTGCTGGGCCTGACGCGCTGACCTCTGAGGACATCGCCGAGCCCAAGTTAGCCGCTCAGATGTGGGTTCAAGGCGAAGAGACGGTAACGAACTTTGCCACGATCGATAACATGGTCAAGGCATTGCCTGGGTTAATTGACGAAGGGAAAGCCGCAGACGTGTTGTTCGTTCACGATCGCGAAAAAGGCTGGAAACTGTTTGCTGAAAACGCCTTTTATGTAAAGGACGATAGCGAGATTTCAGCGTTCTTGCTCAAGAGCGATGCAGATGCATTCGCGGCTACGAGCGGCGGTACCGTGCAGGACTTCAAAGCACTGCAACAAGCCGTCCTGGCAGAAGCAGATGACGATGCAGTGGTGGCTGCGGGCGAAGAAGCTGTAACTGCACAGTAGCGATCGCAGGCAGGCGAGGTTGGTGATTCAGACTACCCTCGCCTATTCAAGTTACCGTTTCTCAATGATGACGGGGCGCTATGGCGTATTCCAAGACGTTTTCGAGCGAGTCGAGCTATTCTGACAAGCTGGTTTGGGTATCCGAGCAGTTTCGCTTGCTAATGCGATCGAGTAAGCTGGCGCGCCGCATTTTGTCACTCGTATTGTTCTTCGGAGTTTGGCAAGCTCTTTGCGCAATTGATTTCAAACTCTTCGTCAATTTCCAGTTTTTGCCTTCCCCTGTAGAAGTCTTTGAAGCCACCTTAGAATTCCTAACCAGTGCGCCATGGGTGCATTTTCGCTCGAGTATTACTCGGGTGTTGATTGGGTTTGGAATTGCTTCGATCCTCGCTATTCCCTTAGGCATCGCGATTGGTACTTGGCAGAAGATAGAGGATCTCGTGTTGCCTCCTCTGGAGCTACTACGACCCATTCCTGCAGTAGCGTGGATTCCACTTGCAATTTTGTTATTTCCAAATGCAGAATCAGGGATGATTTATATTACGTTTATTGGCGGTTTTTTCCCCATTCTCGTCAGTACAATCCGAGGTGTAGAAGGCATTCTAAACGACACGATATTGTTGCGGGTCGGGCAGTGTTTGGGAGCCAATCCATTTCACCTATTTGTAGATATCGTCGTTCCAGGGGCATTACCCAGTATTGCTAGCGGTTTAGCGATCGGTATGGGCAACGCTTGGTTTTGTTTGGTAACGGCTGAAATTCTTGCCGGTCGCTATGGCATTGGTTACTTGACCTGGGAATCCTACGTGACCTCCAACTTCCCACCGATTGTTATGGGGATGTTGTTAATCGGGTTGATGGGGGCGTGCAGCTCGTGGCTGGTCGATCGTACGACTTCAGCCATGATGCCTTGGCGCGACGTGACCAAAGCTGGGGTCTAAACGGCCACAGGTTTAAACAGATTTGCAGAGGTGTTGAAGATGGCGATCGCCACCCAAGCCCCAATCTCCAGCCGCACCACCACTCGCGTAAAAGGCGTGGTTGAAGTTGAGAACATATCAGTCGCGTTCGAGCGTCAGGGACGAGCAATTGAAGTCTTGAAGTCGGCGAGTTTTCGGGTACATCCTGGGGAGTTTGTTTGCTTGCTCGGACCTTCGGGGTGCGGGAAGTCGACCATCTTGAATCTGCTAGCTGGTTTTTTAAAACCAACGGAAGGAACAGTTTCAGTTGACGGACAAACCGTAGATAAACCAGGTGCGGATCGCGGCTTTGTATTTCAGCAGTATTCGCTGTTGCCCTGGAAAACAACGTTTCAAAACGTAGAGCTCGGTCTGAAATATCGCAAAATGCCGAAGCTCGAGCGGAAAGCTTTAGTGGATAGCTATCTCAGTCGAGTTGGGCTTTACGAGCATCGCAATTCTTATCCCCATCAGCTATCTGGGGGGATGCAGCAGCGCGCCAGCATCGTGCGGGCGTTAATCAACTCTCCTTCTGTATTGTTGATGGACGAACCGTTTGCCGCGTTGGACGCGCAGACACGACACATGATGCAGGAACTTTTACTCGATATTTGGAGCGAATATCAAACGTCAATTGTATTTGTCACTCACGACATTGAAGAGGCTATCTTTTTGGGCGATCGCATCCTGATCATGGGCGTAAATCCAGGCCGGATCAAATCAGAACTCCATATCCCGCTGCAGCGACCGCGCCACATCGATGACATGATGACCCAAAGCTTTGTTAGTCTGAGCCGGAAAGTATTCGATTCGATCCGAGAAGAAACGCTGAAAAGTATGGAATGCTAGAGCGACCGTGCTTTTTCCAGATATTCCGATCGCACCCAGTTATTGAGTTCGATATCGCTGAATGTTTTTGCACCAGGAATAGCATCGTGTTTTTGCACGTGAGCTTGGAGCCAATCGGTCCGCAGAGTAGTGTCGAGTAAGTACATGCTGGGGTTGACGATATTACCCAATAAATTTGAGAGAATCGCTGAATTCGTCTGCGACCAATTACCAATCAGACCTAACGATGAGGTCGTGTGATGCTGCCAATGTTGAGCCGCAAGCATTGCCTGCAAATAGCTGATGACGAGTTCTGGATATTGTAGGGCAAATGCTTCGCGGACGACGACGCCATAAAATCCTGGCAACCCGCTAACGTGACCGTCGAATAAATATTTGAACCGATCCTGTTGCAGAGCAATTTCGTGGAACGGGGAAAAGTGAGCATAAGAGGCAACAGAGCGATCGCCTTTGCCCAGGACGTGGGATTCATCGAGCGGGACGAGTTTCACCTCATCCAACAGCTCCATTTGATGTAGAACTCTCAGCACCATCCCGTGTGCGGCCGAGCCGAAGGGAATGGCAATGTTGCGGCCGCGCAAATCGTTAATGTCTTGCACCTGGGAATGACTGGGCACGATCGCGGCATTCCGGCGGCCATCGGGATTGATGGTGACGAAACTCACCAGCAGCGTTCGTTGCGATGGGTCGGGATGCTGAGCATTGCGCGCGGCGCTGAGCAATAAAGGGTAGTCCCCCAAAATCCCGATATCGAGCTGTTGGGAATGGAGACCGTCCACGATGGGAGAGCCAGACTGAAAATTATGCCACTGAATGCGTGGGGCGATTGCGCTGTATCGGCCGCTGCGGGGTAAGTAATGCTCCAGCATCCCCAACTTTTGCATGACCAATCCGGCCGTTACGGTCGGAATCGTGGCGTTTTGGATGCCGATATTAAAAGACAAGGGTTCGGCATCAGAGGCTGTGCGCGTTGAGATGGAGTAGTGGGGCGATCGCAAGCTGGGTGGTTTGCTCTCGGCCAGTTCGAGTGGGGATCGGTTTGTCAGCGCAGGAGCACGGTCGAGGAGCGCGAGCAGTTTCTGAACGGGATGGACGACTGTCCTCCTGCGACGAGAGCTACTAGCGGAAAACTCGCGGTGCATCTGCTCGGAGGCGATCGCGTAGATTTGGGAGTTGAAAGCAAACTCTTGCAGAGCAACAGCGACAAGTGTGCCCGCAGCGAGCTCGTGCTGAAAATCCAGATCCGAGGCAAAACCGACGTACTTACCTGCCTGAAGATACGTTCGCATTAGGCTGAGGGTGTCAACCGTTTCGATGCGTTCAAAATCAGACAGTTGCATGCCTAGTTCGAGCAGACGCGAGACAAAGGCGGTGCGGCTAGCTAACCGCTCGGAACCGATAACCCAAGCTGTTTCCGTCAAATCTTTCAAGCTGCACCATTCGCGACGAGCGATCGCGTGCTGCGGCGACGCGATCGCTCGATAGTGAAATGTGCCTACGGGCTGACAAACCAGTTCGGCAGCTCCGGCAAAAGACATGTCAGCAAACCCGATATCAACCGTTCCTCGGGTAATCGCTTCGTAAAGTTCGGTGCTGGTATCGAGGGAGTGAAGTTTGACAGCAATATTGGGATGTTCGTGGCGGTAAGTGTAGATGATACGGGGTAAGAAGGAATCCGCGATCGCGGTGGAACAGCCAATATTGAGAACCCCTTCTCCACCTTGTTTGAAATCGAGGATTTTTTGGCTGAGGCGTTCTTCCTGCTGAATCAATACATCGGCTTCTTGTAACAAAAGCTGACCCATTTCAGTCAGAGCAACTTTGCGACCCAATCGGTAAAACAAGGGCGAACCCAGCTCAGACTCCAACGCTTTAATCTTGGCGCTGACGGCTGGTTGCGTCAGATTTAGAGCCGCTGCTGCTTCCGTAAAACTCAGGTGTCGCGCGACTCGGACGAACACTTTCAGTGGGTAGATTTCCATGCGCGATCGCCTCTTATCACAATGATTAATGGGTCGATTGATGCTTTGAATCTAATTTGTTGGTGGGATGTAGCTAATGACGTGAAATGGCCGAAAAACATCTTCTAAAATAAGAGAAATCACTCACAGCTATTCACCCGAAAAATAGTTTCGACTCAAACCGCAGCGGACTAAGCCACAAAACGGTAGCAGCTGTGAGGGATTCGCTCACCTTCATACCCTGTTTTCTTTCGGAGGACTGTTTATGGCGAGCACCCAGACTCTGCGAACAGATATTGTCGTGGTGGGGGGCGGTACGGCAGGAACGATGGCCGCCATCAAAGCGAAGCAAGCCAACCCCGATGCCGAAGTTCTCGTTCTGGAGAAAGCCAATATCCGCCGCAGTGGGGCGATCGCGATGGGAATGGACGGCGTCAACACCGCAGTCATTCCCGGTAACTCCACCCCCGAGCAGTACGTGCGAGAGATCACGATCGCCAATGACGGCATCATCAATCAGGCGGCGGTCTATCAAACTGGCAAGCTCGGCTACGAGGTCATTAAAGAGCTGGATAGCTGGGGCGTGAAGTTTCAGAAAGATGCTCACGGCAACTACGACCTCAAGCAGGTGCATCGCGTCGGTAAGTACGTGTTACCGATGCCAGAGGGAAAAGACCTCAAGAAAATTCTGGCGCGTCAGGTTAAGCGCCACAAGGCGAAAGTCACCAATCGCGTCATGGCCACTCGCGTCATCGTTCAGGACGGACGGGCTGTGGGTGTCACTGGGTTTGACGTGCGCAAGGGTGATTTTGTCGTTATCCAGGCTAAGGCCGTCATCCTGTCTACAGGGGCTTGCGGTCGCTTGGGCTTGCCGCACTCGGGTTACCTGTACGGCACGTATGAAAACCCCACCAATGCGGGTGATGGCTACTCGATGGCCTACCACGCGGGGGCCGAACTCAGCAATATCGAATGTTTCCAAATCAATCCACTCATCAAGGATTACAACGGTCCCGCCTGCGCTTACGTTGCCGGGCCGTTCGGGGGGTATACCGCGAATGCCGAGGGTAACCGCTTCGTGAGTTGCGATTACTGGAGCGGCCAAATGATGTTGGAGATTTATAAGGAACTCAACTCCGGTCGTGGCCCTATTTATCTGAAGCTGAATCATCTTGACGAAGACACGATTTCGGAAATTGAAACGGTGTTGTGGGCGAACGAGCGCCCCAGTCGCGAGCGATTCCATGCCGGACGGGGAGAAAACTACCGCACCCACGGCGTTGAAATGGAAATTTCGGAAATTGGCCTCTGTAGCGGTCACAGCGCCTCAGGCGTGAAGGTGAACGAGCGGGCAGAAACCACCGTGCCCGGTCTGTATGCGGCAGGCGACATGGCGTCAGTGCCCCACAACTACATGATCGGCGCGTTTGTCTTCGGTCGCGTAGCAGGAATTAATGCCACAGAGTACGTCCAAAATCTCGATCATGTCGAACCCGATCCTGAGTTCATCAAGGCTGAAATGGAGCGCGTCTACCGGCCGCTCAAACAGCCTGAGGGCGTGCCCCATACCCAAATGGAGTACAAGCTGCGTCGCTATGTAAATGACTACCTCCAGCCGCCGAAGAAGACGCGCAAGATGGAAATCGCCCTCGATAAATTCGTCAACTATCACGAAGACCTGAAGCTAATGGGCGCTCGCGATCCGCACGAATTGATGCGGTGCATGGAAGTTCATTTCATTCGCGACTGCGCTGAAATGGCCGCCCTTGCTTCGCTGTATCGCAAAGAAAGTCGCTGGGGACTTTATCACTATCGGGTGGATTATCCCCACAAAAACGATAGCGAATGGTTCTGTCACACCCACATCAAAAAAGATGAGTCAGGCAATATGTCGATCTTCAAAGTCCCGATTGAGCCGTACATCGTGGATGTGGATACGAAGAATGAAGTGTACGACGTTGCTTTGCAAACTCGGTAAGACTGTCTGGAATGCTGAGGCCAATTAAGGAGAAGGCGATCGCATGGCTTTAACGACCCAACGAGTAGACGTACCCGTTATCGTTGACGAATCGAAATGTTTGGACAAATGTCACGCTTGCATTGAAGTTTGTCCGCTGGACGTACTGGCGAAAAATCCCGAGACGGGCAAAGCCTACATGAAATACGACGAATGCTGGTTTTGCCTGCCTTGCGAAAAGGAATGTCCGGTGGATGCCATTACCGTACAGATTCCGTTCTTGTTGCGGTGAGTGGACTGGATTCCAATTGAGTTTGCTAAGAAGCTAGCACGTCAAAGGCAAGGGATATGGATAGTGAATTGGCACCGTGGATTGAAATGTTGCAGTCGGAGGACGTGGGAGATCGCCTCGTCGCCGTCAAGTCTTTGCAACATTTGGGGGATGAAGAGGCTTTAGAGCCGATCGTTTTGGCATTGTCTGACGAGCATGCGAGCGTGCAAAAGCTTGCCGTCTCTGCGCTGTGGGAAATGGCCGATCGTGCTGCCGTGCTGCCACTGATTCCCTGTCTGAGTTCTCCCGATGAGGAGGTGCGGACGGAGGCTTTGGGTGCTTTACGCGAGCTGGTGTCACCGGACGATCTGCTGGTCTTGCTCGATGCGCTGCACCAAGACGATTTCTACATGCAGCTCAACATCCTCATCCTGCTGCGCAAGATTCACGACGTGCAGGCACTACCTTACGTGCTGCCATTTTTCGAGTCCGATCGCGAAGAGTTGCGCGAAGCTGCGATCGTGACACTACGCTACCTCAACCAGGTGGATAACTGCGCTCCGGCGCTAGCTTTAATGAACGATCCAGCTCCGGCAGTGCGCCGCGAGGCAGTCTTGACGCTGAGCTATCTTTCCGATGCTGAGGTGGTCGAAATCCTCAATCGAGCGCTGGCCTCCGATCCCGACTGGCAGGTGCGCCGTAATGCCGCTCAATCCCTTGCCAACCTCAAGTCACCAACGTCTATCCCGGCGGCGATCGCCGCGATGGAAGACGAGCATTGGCAGGTACGCAAGTTTGCGGCTCGTGCTCTCCAACAGGTGGTCGACGACAGCGCTATCCCCGTTCTCGTTACTGCGCTAACCGACGAATATTCTGACGTGCGCCGCGATGCCGCGATCGCCCTCGGAAAACTGGGCAATCCGACGGTCTTGAACGCTCTCAAACAAACCCTCGACGATCCCGATGCCGACGTGCGCATTTTCTCGCAACGGGCGATCGACGCCATTCAAGCTGCAAAAACAGAGGTGACACATGGCTAGTAGTCACGCCTCGCCCTTTGTTCGTCCTCGTCACGCTATCCCGGAAGCGCCTGAAGATGAGATGTCTACGAGTCGGCGGCAAGAAGCGATCGCCGCCCTCAAACAGGTGGTGGAACCTATCCTCAAGACGGATATCGTCAGCCTGGGGATGATTCGCAATTTGCGAGTGGTAGAAGACTACGCCTATTGCAAGCTCTATCACGGCAGGCATCAAACTGACTTATTGGCACAGGTGCAGAGCGCTCTCGACGGCTTGATCTGGTGCAAAAAAGGGTACGTCCAAACCTGCTCGATTCCCGGCGTTCGTCTCACACTAGCCATCTCCAGCGGCAAGGGTGGAGTCGGAAAATCGACGACTGCTGTCAATCTTGCTGCAGCGCTCAGTCAAGCGGGGGCAAAAGTAGGATTGCTGGATGCAGATGTGTACGGCCCCAACGTGCCGCAAATGTTGGGGTTGGGTCATTCCGAGTTGAGCGTTGTGGAGACAGAAGAAGGCGATCGCTTTGTCCCGCTCGAAGCTCACGGCATTAAAGTCATGTCCGTCGGATTGTTGGCTGAACCCGATCGGCCTTTGGCCTGGCGCGGCCCCGTTTTGCACAAAATCGTGACCCAATTTATTCACGAAGTGGAGTGGGGCGAGTTGGACTATCTGCTGATCGACCTGCCCCCCGGTACGGGAGACGCGCAGATCAGCATCATTCAGGAGAGTCCGATCTGTGGCGTGGTGTTGGTGACAACGCCGCAACAGGTGGCGATCGCCGACGTGCGCCGCAACATTCACATGTTCCGTTCGGTGGGTATTCCCGTTCTGGGCATTGTGGAAAACATGAGCTATCTGCTGTGCGGTCATTGCGGCGAACGCACCCCCATATTTGGCTCGGGAGGTGGGGCTCGCCTCGCGGCTGAACTCTCTGCTCCTCTGTTGGGGCAAATCCCGATTGACCCTCGAATATGCGAACGGGGAGATACAGGACAGCCCCTACCGCTTGAGGTTCCCGAAGCCCCCTTAAGTCAAGTTTTCGAGCAGATTGCATCGGGGTTGAATACCACCTTCGGATTAACTCGCACTCGTCAAAGACCTCAGCTAACCTCTGTGGTTGTTTGAGTGACTCCCTGGAGTTCAACACTCGTCTCGGTTTGAGGAGAAGCCGGACTAGGTTCGCGTGCGCATATGTCGTGGGTTTCGTCGGTGGAGTGTAGTTCGATCCCAAACATTCTCCGCATGACATCTCAGGAGGATCGTCGTGAAACTAGATACGAAACCCACCCGTCATGCTCCTGTTTCAGTGCGAGAGCGGCCCGAACGGGTGGCTGGGCTAGCCACATTACTGCCCGGTCTCGGGGTCGCAAGTACTGTCGCGGCCATGGCAATCGTTCTCAGTCAACTGATTGACGTGAAGGAACTGAAGCCACTGCTTTTAGCCGTCATCTTGGGAATGACTTGGAGACAAGTTTGGGTGCCTCCAGCCTACTGTCGACCTGGCATTCGATTTTCGATGAGGTGGGTTTTGAGGCTGGCTGTCGTGTTGCTCGGACTGCGGCTCAGTATGAGTGACGTGCTGACTTCAGGAGTTGTGGGATTGGCCATCGTTACGGTCAGTACGCTGAGTACGTTTTATTTCACCTGTTGGTTGGGACGTCGTTTGCGCATTCACCGCCAACTCGTGCAACTTATCGCCGCAGGAACCTCTGTATGCGGTGCTTCGGCGATCGTGGCTGCAAACGCTGTCGTGGAAGGCTCGGAAGAAGATGTAGCGTATGCGGTTGCTACTATTACCGGGTTTGGCACGCTGGCCATCCTGGCTTATCCTCTCCTGGGAACGATGTTCGATTTCAGCTCCAGCACGTTCGGCCTGTGGTGTGGTGCGTCCATTCACGAAGTAGCTCAGGTGGTGGCTACGGCTTTTCAGCACGGGACGACCAGTGGAGAACTGGCTACGCTAACTAAACTGACGCGCGTTTTGCTCCTCGTCCCGATCGTGATTGGCTTGGGCGTTCAGCGTAAGGGAGATCGCTCCAGTGTTCGAGTTCAAGATCGCGCTCTTCCCATTCCG
>JBCBVC010000006.1:0-61236 GCA_039817845.1 Cyanobacteria bacterium J06642_2 | reverse complement strand
ACCTGCCGTTACCCACCTATCCTTTCCAAAAGGAACGCTATTGGGTGAAGAACTCCAAGGCTCGCAGCCTGCAGGGTAAGGTCGTTCATCCTCTCCTAGGGGCTCAGCAGCGACTGGCCGCTAGCCCAGAGCGGCGTTTCGAGCAGGTTCTTGCTGCCAATGACCCTGCCTGGATAGAGGACCATCGAGTATGCGATCGGGTGATTTTTCCCGGCGCTGCCTGCGTAGAACTAGCTCTTGCTGCCAGTAGTGGCGCGATCGAAAACGTATTGATGACCCGCCCCTTGGTGCTGGAGCGTGCAGCGATTCTACAGACCGTTGTGGCAGACGACGGCAAGATTCAGATGTTTGCCCAACCAGAGGGCGATACGGAGTGGGTTCACTATGCTACGGCCTATTTTGATGACGATAGTGCTGCGGTTGCTCAGCCTGGTCTAGAATCCCTCCGTCTTGATGAACTCAGCACGCGATGCTCTCAGCACATCGAACTGGATGAGCTCTACGATGCTCTAGCGATGTTGGGTCTGCATTACGGCCCGCACTTTAAAACGCTGCGTCAGCTTCAGGTGGGCAACGGTGAATTTTTAGCGCGGGTCGAGGTGACCGCTAATGTCGCCGATATTGAGGACTATCGCTTCACACCCATGTTGCTGGATGGAGCATTCCAGGCGATCGCAGCATTGCAGAGCGAAGAGGGCGATCTCGATCGCGATTTTGTCTATTTGCCCGCCAGCATAGATTCCGTGCAAACGTATCGAGCCTTGGGAACGGCAGCTGTAGTCTACGGTCGCGGTCAAATTAATGATGACGTATGCATTGCCGACCTGACCTTTGGCAACGAGCAGGGGGAAGTCCTGGCCATCGTGCAAGGGGTGCGGTGTCGTCGAACCAGTCGTCAGGCTTTGCGAGAACTGCTGCAGAGCAATCGCTCGATTGACGAGCTGCTGTATGCGGTGAGGTGGCAGCAGGTTCACCAGGACTTGGCTACACCTGTAGACATTGGCAACTGGCTCATCCTCGGCCAGGAAACAATCGGGGGCCAGTTGGCCCAACTGTTGGAGGCAAAGCATCAACAGGTTCAATACGTCCAGCCTCAAGCCATGCATGCCGCTTTAGATGTGCTGGAAGCTACTGATCGCGATGGAGAGGCATTAACCGGGATTGTTTTGGTCTGCGATGCCAAAGGCGAGAATGCCATCCAACAGTTGCAGGCTGATGTCGCAGCATCTTTGCCCGTCATTCAGGACTTGGTGAACCGCAATGAGCGTTGCCCCAGAGGACTGACGATTCTGACCCAACAAGGGGTTGCTATTGATGCGGCTGAAGACGTCAATCCAGCTCAAGCAGCCCTGTGGGGACTGGGACGTACTCTACAGGCAGAACAGCCCCAACTAAGATTACGGCTGATTGATGTTGAAAAGCTCGCTCCCCTCGAAACGTCTCAGCTGGTCGATATTCTATTGGGGGAAAGTGAGCCGCAGTTGGCTCTAAGACAAACTCAAAGCTTTACTCCTAGGCTATTGCCCCTGAACAAGAGCAATCAGCTCGCGATGCCACCAGGCGGGGAAGCTCGGCTGGCGATCGTGCAACGGGGCTCATTGGATAATCTCAGGCTTGAGTTAGACGATTGCGCTTTGCCTTCTGCTGGGGAAGTGCAGGTGGCGGTGCGAGCAGCAGGGTTAAACTTCCGCGACGTGTTAAACGCTCTGGGTGCCTATCCAGGAGATCCGGGTTCCTTGGGTGGAGAGATGGCAGGTATCGTCACCGCTGTTGGCGAGGACGTGCATCACTTTGCGGTCGGCGATCGCGTCTTTGGCTTGTCTCAGGGGTGTTTTGCAACTCGGTGCAATGCCCCAGCTTCGTTGTTGGTCTGGCTACCAGACTCGGTCGATTTTGCTGCTGCTGCCACGGTGCCAGTGACCTTTTGCACGGCTCAAGCTGCATTCGACTTATTAGGGCTTAAGCGCGGCGATAAGATTTTGATCCATGCGGCAGCAGGTGGAGTGGGGTTGGCTGCGATTCAGCTGGCTCAAGCCATCGGCGCGGAAATCTATGCGACGGCTAGTGCCCCCAAACAGGCCTATTTGCGGCAATTAGGCATTCAGCACATCTATAACTCTCGTACCACTGACTTTGGAGAGCAGATTCGGCGAGATACCAACGGTACGGGCGTAGATGCCATCCTGAATAGTCTGACTTCAGCGGGCTTTATTGAGGCTAGTCTGTCGGCTTTAGCCTCTGGAGGCAGATTTGTCGAAATTGGTAAGCGAGATATCTGGAGCGCGGAGCAGATGGCTCAAGCTCGTTCAGATGTTCGCTATCACGTGTTAGCGATTGATGACTGGATGGCTAAAGAGCCCGAGAAGGTTCGAGATCTTCTCGAAGTCACGGCTCGACGTCTAGCTGCTGCTGAACTACAACCATTACATCGACGCATTTACCCGCTAACAGAAGCGACTGCTGCTATGCGTTACATGCAGCAGGCCCGCCATATCGGCAAAGTTGTCCTGGACGTGAGTCACGCAGCAATTCGGTCTGATGCCAGCTATGTGATTACGGGCGGCCTGGGTGCCTTGGGATTAAAAGCCTGTATGTGGCTGATTGACAACGGTGCCAAGCACGTAGTGTTGACCAGTCGCAGGCCCCCTGCTGAAGAGGTGCAGCAGCGTTTATCAGCAATTGAAGCTGAGTATGAGTGCACAATTGTCGTTTGTGCCACCGATGTGGCTAATGCCGAACAGGTCAGTCAACTCATCCATTCATTTGGCCATGTCTGGCCCAAGCTGGCAGGTATTTTGCACGCAGCAGGGGTTCTAGACGATGGCACGATCGCCGAACAAACCTTAGAGCGCTTCACGAAGGCGATCGCACCGAAGGCCATTGGGGCTTACAACCTGCATCAAGCCACTCAGGATATCAATCTAGACTTTTTTGTCACGTACTCCTCAGTTGCTGCGGCATTGGGGTCTGCGGGTCAGAGCAACTATGCGACGGCGAACGCGTTTTTAGATGGCCTCGCCCAGCATCGTCGCGCCCGAGGCTTAGCCGCTACCAGCATCAATTGGGGACCTTGGGCTGAGGCGGGTATGGCTGCCAATGCTGTGGTGCAAGCCAATTTGGCTCGTCAGGGATTGACTGCTCTGCAATCGGGCGATGCCCACGTGGCTCTGGCCCAGATGGTGGCATCGGGCCACGCCAATGGACTGGTACTGGATGCCGACTGGTCTCGCATGAGCCGCTGGTTAGGGGCGGCGCGACCACCCCTGTTAAGCAATCTGTTGCTCGCTCCTGTTCGTCAAGGAGACAACGCGCTACTCCAGCAACTGCGATCTGTGACAGACGTTGAACGTCAACAGATTCTGAGCAGGCATTTGCAGCAGGAGCTGCAAAAGATTTTGCAGCTGGCGCAACCCCCGGATCCTGAGGTAGGGTTTTTCGATCTGGGTATGGATTCGCTGATGGCTGTGGAGCTATACAACCGCTTGCAGCAGCAGTTGGGCGATACCTACGTTTTACCCAGTACAGTCGCTTTTGACTATCCGACCATCACTCAACTGGCCACACACTTGGCCGCGCAGTTGAGTGGGCTTGCGCGAGAGAGTGGGGCCAAACAGCATGCGGTGGCGCAACAGGCTATCGATACTGATGCGGTAGCCATTGTCGGATTAGCTTGCCGCTTTCCAGGCGCTGCGGACAAGGACGCTTACTGGCAACTGTTGTCCGAGCAAGTCGACGCGATCGGTGAAGTGCCTAGCGATCGCTGGGATATTGACGCCTTCTACGATCCAGACCCTGATGCACCGGGTAAGATGACGACCCGTTATGGCGGCTTTATTGAAGGAATCGACCAGTTCGATGCGACCTTTTTTGGGATTGCGCCGCGTGAAGCCGTAGAGCTGGATCCGCAGCAGCGCTTGCTGTTGGAAATGAGCTGGCAAGCGCTGGAGGATGCCAATATTGCCCCAGCGACGCTGATGGGCAGTCGCACGGGCGTTTATGTGGGTATCAGCACCACTGACTACAGTCAGCTGATTGCTCGGGCTGGAACAGCGGGGATTGGTCAGTATATGGGCACCGGTACGGCCCACTCCGCAGCGGTTGGCCGAATCAGCTACGCTCTAGGGCTGGAAGGACCCAGCTTGGCAATTGATACCGCTTGTAGCTCCTCACTTGTGGCCCTGCATCAGGCCCGCAAAGGGTTGATGAATGACGAGTGTGATATGGCCTTGGTGGGAGGTGTTAACGCGATTCTCACCCCAGAACCGACCATTTATTTCAGTCGAGGGCGCTTTATGGCCCCCGATGGTCGCTGTAAAACCTTTGATGCCGCCGCCGATGGCTACGTGCGTGGGGAAGGCTGTGGTGTGGTCGTGCTCAAGCGCCTGTCCGATGCCGAACGGGATGGCGATCGCATTTACGGCCTCGTTCGAGGCTCAGCTGTCAATCAAGATGGTGCATCTGGCGGTCTGACCGTACCCAAGGGTTCCAGTCAGCAACGAGTGATTGAGGCCGCCTTAGCAGAAGCACAGATGCAGCCAGAAGAAGTTGCCTATGTGGAAGCCCACGGTACCGGCACCAGCCTTGGAGACCCGATTGAGGTCCAAGCTCTCCAGACGGTGTTGGGCACATCCCACAGTTCCGAGACACCACTGCTGGTGGGGTCGGTTAAGACCAACATCGGGCATCTAGAGGCGGCAGCCGGAATTGCCAGCATTATCAAAGTGGCGTTAAGCCTTCAGCAAGACAGCATTCCCGGACAGCTACACTTTCAGACCCCCTCTCCTAGAATTCCTTGGGACAGCATCAATATCAGGGTGGCGGCAGAAGCACACCCCTGGCCCAGCGATCGCAAAGTTGCAGGTATTAGTGGTTTTGCCTTTCAGGGCACGAATGCCCACGTGCTCTTGGAGGGCTACCAATCTCAGTCGGAGGAGCTTACTTCCACCGAGGCCGTTCCCGAGCGCCCCACCCATCTTTTAGCCCTTAGCGGCAAGCACGAGCAGGCGGTACGCGCACTAGCTAGTAATTATTTGGGCTGGTTGCAAGCACAGCCTGAGAGCGATATTGCGGATGTCTGCCATACGGCTGGTGTGGGGCGCAGTCATTTAGCGTTTCGCACCGGACTGGTGGCAACCACACGCGAGCAGCTCTGTAATGCCCTGGAGCAGGTAGCTACTGGTCAGATACCTATTGACCGTCAGCCGCAGTTGCGACAGGTTGCCTGTCTGTTCACTGGTCAGGGCTCGCAGTATGTTGGCATGGGTCGGGGACTCTATGAAACTCAGCCCACCTTTAAGCAAACTCTGGATCGCTGCGCTGACATTCTAGATGCCTATCTCGACCGGCCCCTATTAGAGATCCTTTATGCCTCGGACGATCGTAGTGGCGTGCTGCATCAGACGGTCTACACGCAACCGATTCTCTTCGCAGTGGAATATGCCCTCTATCAGCTCTGGCTGTCTTGGGGGATTCAGCCTGCTGTGGTGATGGGCCACAGTGTTGGGGAATATGTGGCGGCCTGTGTCGCGGGAGTCTTTAGCCTAGAAGACGGGCTGAAGCTGATTGCCACGCGGGGCAAGCTGATGCAGCAATTACCGGCGGGCGGGGCCATGGTCTCGTTGATGGCTCCCGTTCAGCAGGTGAAAGACGCGATCGCTGCTGTCCCGCAGGTTGCCATTGCAGGCATCAATGGACCCATAAGTACGGTTATCTCTGGTCCCGAAGCTGCGGTTGGAACAGTGGTGAATCGGCTTCAGGAAGCCGGAGTTAAGAGCAAGACTTTGCAGGTCTCCCACGCGTTCCATTCGCCGTTGATGAAGCCGATGCTGGCTGAGTTTGAGCAGGTGGCCCGTCAAGTGAACTATGCGCCACCCCGCATTAAATTCATTTCAAATGTCACCGGAGAGGTGAGTGATGAGACAGTCGCCACTCCCGAATATTGGTGTCAACACGTGCTGGCCCCTGTGAACTTCGCTGCGGGGATGAATGCGCTGCATCAGTTGGGTTGCGACATCTTCTTGGAGTGCGGCCCCAAACCGATTTTGTTGGGTATGGGTCAACAGTGTTTGTCTGTTGAGGGTGCCTGGTTGCCATCCCTGCGCCCGGAGTGGGATGACTGGACGCAGATGTTGACCAGTCTGGGCCAGTTATATTGCCAGGGAATGGCTGTGAACTGGGCTGGCTTCGACCGAGACTATCCGCAGCGGCGCAAAGTCGATCTGCCTACCTATCCTTTCCAACGTCAGACATATTGGATTGCGGATAGCCCACGCCTCCCTGACAGCGGATGGCAAAGCCTTAATGAAGCTAGCAGCAAAACGCAGCATCCCTTACTCGGTCGATCGCTCGAAATCGCACGCTCGTCTTCACATTATTTTGAAGCTTACATTAGCTCGAATACACCCGACTATCTTGAAGATCACTGTGTCTTCGATGCTCCAATTGTGCCGATGGCGGCTTGGTTGGAAGTTGCTCTAGCTGCAGGTCAAAAGAAGCTCGGCGATCGCATTACCATTTCCAACCTGAAAGTCGAACGACCGCTATTTTTAAATGGTGAAACTTTTACAACCACTCAAGTGATTTTGACTCCCGCAGACGAGGACGAATGGTCGCTTGAAATATTGAGCTTATCTTCCGCTCGAGCAGAAGATAACAGTACTGATAAAACCACAAAAGCTCCTGAGTGGGTGCTTCATACTACCGGACTCATTACTGTAAATAGCGATGTCGAAGCACCAGTCAAGCATGATTTAACCGTTATTCAGGAGCAATGTCCGGAAAGCCTGGTAGTCGAAGACTTCTACCAGCAGTTTGTTGATCGCGGAATTTCCTACGGGCCCTTATTTAGAGTCATCAAGGCCGTTTGGCATGGTGATGGCAGAGCTTTAGCACAGCTCGATCTGTCGAATGCCATAGTTGCCGATCTTGGTCGCTATTGTCTCCATCCCGTGCTTTTAGATGCTGGATTTCAGGCAGTTGGGGCAGCGTTAGGAACTGAAGTCTCCGAACTTTATTTGCCAGTTGAAGTCGAACATTTGCACGTGTTTAACTCTGCGATCGCTGATGTAGAAGCAGCAGAAATATGGAGTTACGTTCAGGTTCGTTCGCAGGAACCCGCGAGTAGCGATCGCCTCGTGGCTGATGTCGAACTGGTTGACGGTACTGGCAGCGCGATCGCTCGCATTGGTGGTTTAACGCTGAAACGGGCCAGCCGCGAACAAGTCCGAGGGGTCGATAAAGACGCACTCCAGGATTGGTTTTACCAAGTGGAGTGGCAGTGGCAGGGACGTTTGGGCGGCAAGCAGGCACCGGACTATATTCCGGCACTATCAGTGATTCGCGATCGCCTGCAGCAGCGGTGGGCGGTAACGTTGACCGATGCTGATATGCTGCGATATCGAGATGCGTTTCCTCCCCTCGAAGCCCTATGTTCGGCCTACATTGCGCAAGCATTGCAACAGTTGGACTGGACCTTACAGGTGGGTCAAAGTTTTAGCGCAGAGGAAGTCATCGCTAAGACTGGGACGATCGAGCAATATCGCGATCTCTTGCACCGCTTGTTGGCCATCTTGGCTGAAGAAGACGTGCTACAACGACAGGCGCTGGGCTGGTCGGTGGTACGACTTCCAGAGGCGATTGATGTCGACGAGATGGTGGAGGAGCTGGCCACCAAACATCCAGAAATTGAGGCTGAGCTGGCCTTGACAAGTCGCTGCGGTCGCAGTCTTGCCAAGGTTTTGCAAGGTCTCTGCGACCCGTTGCAAGAGCTGCTCGCTCCAGACGGAGATCTGTCGTCGCTGACGAAGCTCTACCGCGATTCGCCAGGGGCAGTTGCCGTCAATCGGTTATTGCAAGAAGCCGTAGTGGAAGCGATCTCGAATTTGCCTGGCGATCGAGCGGTGCGGATTTTGGAGGTGGGGGCCGGTACGGGTGCAACCACTTCGAATATCCTGCCCCACTTGCCGGAGCATCAGCTGGAATACACCTTCACGGATATTTCCGCTGCCTTTTTGACCCAGGCCAAAGCTCAATTTGGTGATCGCGATTGCATGCGTTATCGCTTGTTGGATGTGGAGGTCGAGCCTCAAGAACAGGACTTCGAGCTAGGGCATTACGACATTGTTATCGCCGCCAATGTTCTGCACGCCACAGCAGATCTGCGGCAAACTCTCACCCATATTCGTCAACTTTTGGCCCCTGGTGGCGCGCTCCTGCTTTTGGAAGGTACCCGGCCAGCTCGCTGGCTCGATCTCGTGTTTGGTTTGACGGAAGGCTGGTGGCGATTCCGCGATCGCGATCTCCGCCCCCACTATCCGTTGCTTTCCACGAGTCAATGGCAGTCGTTATTGCAAGAGTGTGAGTTTGAAGATGCGATCGGCGTGACATCGGCAGCGGGTGGGGATACCTCTACTCAACAGGATGTGATTGTCGCGCGGGCAAGCCAGGCATCGAGTGAAGTGAGCGATCGCCCTCAAGAACGATGGCTGGTTCTCGGCGATCGCCAGGAATACGGGCGCGAGCTGGTGCGTTGCTTGAAAGCTGATGGGGCAGTGGCAAGCTGGGTTGCGGCTGGTCGTGAGTTCGTTCAGGTGGATGGGGACTTTACGATCGATCGCGATCGACCCGAGCACTATCGCCAGTTGCTAGCGGAAGTGCAGCAATTGGGACAGCCTCTCGCTGGGATTCTCCATCTCTGGAGTCTCGACAGCACTGATGCCAAAGACCTAGCTGCGGAGCAATTGCATGCAGACGCCCAATTAACGTGCGGCACCGTTCTCCATCTCATCCAGGCCCTCGGCCCAGCTCAACTGCCCGCGCCACCTCGTCTATGGCTGGTGACTTGCGGTGCAGTGTCGGCGGGTAGAACGGCTGTCGGTCTCGCCCAATCTTCTCTTTGGGGTATGGCCAGAACGATCGTGCACGAGCACCCGGAGCTGAAGTGCTCGCGTTTGGATCTAGATCCTGAGTTGGAGCTAACGGATGCAGAGGTATGGCGATCGCTCTTTTCCGAAGTCGTGGCTGGCGATCGGGAGCAGGAAATTGCTTTGCGATCCGAGCAACGATGGGTGGCGCGTTTGAGTAGCGATCGCCCGGAAACATCTCACAAACGTTTGCAACTGCCTGAAGCGGAGCCCTTCCACCTCCAGTCCAGCCGCCGAGGCTTGCTAGAAAATCTCGAGTTCCAACCTTGTTCGCGGCGATCGCCTGAGGCTGGGGAAATCGAGATCCGAGTGCGGGCGACAGGCTTGAATTTCCGCGACGTGTTGCAGGCAATGGGGCTGTTGGACAGTAGCTATGCCGCGCAGCTGGGTTTGGATGCGGAGTTAATTCCTTATGGCTTTGAATGTACGGGAGAAGTTGTCGCCATTGGTGCAGAAGTAACGGGCTGGTCCGTGGGAGATGCCGCGATCGCAGCCGTAACGCCTGGTGGCTTTAGTCGCTATGTCACCGTTCCCGCCAATACGGTCGTGCCGAAACCCGAGTCTCTTTCTTTTGCCGCTGCGGCAACCCTACCGACAGCCTTTTTAACCGCTTATTACAGCTTGTCTCGGTTAGCGCAGGTGAAACCTGGCGATCGCGTGCTCGTTCATGCGGCGGCTGGCGGTGTTGGAATGGCTGCCGTTCAGATCGCTCAATATCTGGGGGCTGAAGTCTTCGGTACGGCCAGCCCGTCGAAATGGCAGACGTTGCGTGATGCTGGTGTAACTCGAATTTCCAGCTCGCGATCGTTAGGATTTGCCGACGACTTTCTGGCTGCCACCGATGGGGCCGGGGTGGATGTCGTGCTCAACTGTTTGAGTGGTGAATTTATTCCCGCCAGCTTGGGACTGCTGAAACGGCAAGGGGGACGTTTTGTCGAGTTGGGTAAGCGCGATATTCTTTCGCCGGCAACCGTAGCTGAGTCTTACAGCCATATCGAATATGGTGCGTTTGACTTGGGGGAAGTGGCGATCGCTTCACCAGAAACCATTGCAGACATGCTGGCGGAATTAATGCCCTTGTTTGCAAACGGCACGTTGCAACCGCTGCCCCACACCACCTTCGCCATTGAAGATACAATCGCCGCCTTCCGCTACATGCAGCAAGCTCGTCACGTCGGCAAGATTGTGGTGGAGCAAGCGTCCGAAGCGGATGAGGCCTCAAGTAATCTGACGACGGCAACTCTAGATAACTCCATTCGTTTTCATGCCGATGGCACCTACTTGATCTCGGGAGGCCTCGGGGATTTGGGACTGCTTACCGCTAAGTGGATGGTGGAGCGAGGGGCAAAAACGATCGTGTTAGTTGGCCGCAGCGAGGCTTCAACGATCGTGCAGCCTCGTTTGGAAGCGTTGCAAGCCGCTGGAGCCACGGTCGTAACAGCTCGGGCAGATGTGTCGCAGCGGGAGCAGCTAGAGGTTGTCTTCCGCAACATGGCGGCAACGCTGCCGCCCCTCAAAGGCATCATTCACGCGGCGGGCTTATTGGATGATGGTGTCTTGAGCCAACTGGCTTGGTCGCAGTTCGATCGGGTTTTGGCCCCGAAAGTGTTGGGGGCTTGGAACTTGCACCAACTTTCGCAAGGTCAGTCGTTAGACCTATTCGTCCTCTTCTCCTCGGCTGCGTCGCTATTCGGTTCTCCCGCCCAGGCCAATCATGCTGCGGCCAATGCCTTTTTGGATACGCTCGCTCACTATCGGCGATCGCTGGGGTTGGCGGGTCAGAGCATTAACTGGGGGATTTGGTCTGACATCGGGGCTGCTGCCAAGCGCAATGCTGCCAAGCGTGATAGCTTTAGCGGACTGGGGACGATTTCGCCGCTGGCTGGATTGCAGGCCTTCGAACAGGTGTTGTTGCGCAATCAGCCTCAAGTGGGTGTGGTGCCGGTTGATTGGGCCCACGTCGGCGATCGCGCCATCGAGAGTTCCCCATTCTTAGCTCGCTTCTCCAGCCGTGCCCGCGCAGGCAGTCGCGCCGATAGCGGCGAGTTTCTCAAGCAATTACAGGCAACTCCGGTCAGCGAACGGCGATCGCTACTCTCCCAGTTCCTTCGCGACCAAATTGCTGCCGTTCTAGGCTTTAACTCGACCGCAGAATTCGACTCCCGCCAGGGGCTGATGGATTTGGGTATGGACTCGCTCACCTCTTTGGAGTTGAAACATCGCATCGAAGCTGGTCTGAACTATCAGTTACGGCCGACCGTGGCGTTCGACTACCCCACAATCGCCGAACTAGAGGAGCACTTGGCCACAGACGTCTTGGGGTTGGAGCAAGTGGCGGCATCAGAACTCTCGGCTGAAATGCCAGCGGCTGAAGCGCCACATATCGAAGAGAAGGCGATGGAAAATGATGACCTGTTATCGCTTCTGGCTAGCGTCAGCGACATGTCCGATGGCGATATCCACAGGCAAATGGCCGACCGTGGCTCTCCACACTAGTGCGTTATGACTCCAGCTATTACCGCCTTGGCACGGCCTCATCTTTATACGGGAGTTAGACCTTGAGCGACCTTTCACAGCAACTGACAACGCTATCCCCCCTCCAGTTATCCTTTGCCGCTCAGCAGGCTAAGGCGCAGCTGAGTCTGTTTAAAGCGGAACCCATTGCTGTCATCGGCCTGAGCTGTCGCTTCCCTGGAGCTGAGAGTCCCGAAGCCTTCTGGCAGCTGTTGCAAGATGGCGTGGATGCGATTGGCGAAATTCCTGGTGATCGCTGGGATGTAGAACAGTATTACGACGCGGCCCCCGATGTGGCAGGCAAAACCTACTGCCGCAATGGCGGTTTTCTCGATCGGATCGATCGCTTTGACCCAGAATTTTTTGGCATCTCTCCCCGCGAAGCATTCAGCCTCGATCCGCAGCAGCGGTTGCTACTGGAGGTGAGTTGGGAGGCTTTGGAACGCTCCCACCAATCGCCAACGGATTTGTTCGATAGCCGTACGGGCGTGTTTGTCGGCATGAGCAGTTCGGACTATGCGACGGCCCTCGGCCAAGCATTGGAAATCCGCGATATTGACGGCTATTTTGGCACGGGTACGGCTTTCAGCTTGGCGTCTGGGCGGTTGTCATATTTGTTGGGTCTGACGGGACCGAGTTTGGTGGTGGACACCGCTTGCTCCTCCTCGTTGGTGGCCCTTCATCTGGCCTGTCAGAGTTTGCGCTGGCGGGAATGCGAGCTGGCGCTGGCGGCTGGGGTCAACGTTCTGTTGCAGCCGGAGGGGCATATCAACTTTGCTAAGGCGAGAATGCTGGCTCCCGACGGCCGTTGTAAAACCTTCGATGCCTCTGCCAATGGTTTCACTCGCAGTGAAGGCTGTGGCACAATCGTGCTCAAACGCCTCTCGGATGCAACGGCAAACGGCGATCGCGTCTTAGCTCTGATTCGCGGCTCGGCGGTCAACCAAGACGGACGCAGCAGCAGCTTGACCGCACCCAATGGCCCGTCTCAGCAAGCAGTGATTCGACAAGCCTTACGCAGCGGCGGAGTTAACCCCGATCAGGTCGACTACATCGAAGCGCACGGGACGGGAACGGAATTAGGCGATCCGATTGAAGTTGATGCACTGGGTGCGGTGTTCGGCACGAAAGCCGAGCGCGATCGCCCTTTGACTTTAGGATCGGTCAAAACCAACGTCGGCCACATGGAATCAGCAGCGGGGATTGCCGGAACCATCAAGGCGATTTTGGCGCTCCAGCACGAAGCGATTCCACCCCACCTGCATTTCAAGACTCCTAACCCTCATATTGCTTGGGACGAGTTTCCGTTTGAAGTGACCGATCGCCCTTGGCCGCGGAGCGATCGCCGCCGCTTGGCGGGAGTGAGTTCGTTTGGTTTCAGCGGCACCAACGCCCACGTGGTGTTAGAAGAAGCTCCACTGCCGCCCGAGCCTAAAGCTGCAGATGTCGAGCGGCCTCAACAGGTGCTGGCGCTCTCTGCGAAAACGGCTTCTGCTTTGGAGGCGACCGTTGCTCGCTATCAGGAACGGCTGGCTGATGAATCGCTGAATTTAGCGGATTTCTGCTTTAGTGCCAATGTCGGTCGCGCGCATTTCAGTCATCGTTTAGCTGCGATCGCCGATTCGCCAGAAACCCTGCAAGCGCAACTGCAAGCGTGGCAGCAGGGTGAGGCGACGGGTGGTCTGTTTACCGGACGGGTGGCGGGCGATCGCCAACCGAAGATTGCCTTCTTGTTTACCGGGCAAGGGGCGCAGTACAGCGGCATGGGTCGCCAGCTCTACGAAACACAGCCGACGTTTCGGGCCGCCCTCGATCGCTGTGACGAGCTGTTGCAGCCGTATCTCAAGCGATCGCTGCTGGAAATTATCTATCCCACAACAGACGCCGATAAGGAACTCATTCATCAGACGGCTTACACTCAGCCTGCTTTATTTTCGATTGAATATGCCTTGGCGCAACTGTGGCAGTCGTGGGGCATTCAGCCGGATGTGGTGCTGGGTCACAGCATTGGCGAGTTCGTCGCGGCGTGTTTGGCAGGGGTCTTCAGTTTGGCTGACGGCTTGAAATTGGTGGCTGAGCGGGGACGATTGATGCAAGCCCTACCCAGTAACGGCAAGATGGCGGCGCTGTTGACGGATCGCGATCGCGTGGCCGCAGCGCTCGATGGCATTGAAGGGGTTGAAATTGCGGTGCTGAATGGGCCGCAAAATACGGTCATCTCGGGTACCGAAGCGGGAGTGGATGCGGCGATCGCTAAGCTGCAATCTCAGCAGTTTGCGGAAGTGCGCCAGCTCGATGTTTCTCACGCGTTCCATTCTCCGCTGATGGAGCCGATGCTGGCGGAGTTCGAACGGGTTGCCAGCACTGTCACCTATGCTCCGCCCAAGCTCGGTCTGATCTCAAATGTCACGGGCGACTATATCGGTGACGAAGCAGCGACAGCTGCATACTGGTGCCGCCACGTGCGCCAGCCCGTCCAGTTTTCCCCCAGTCTCGAAACGCTCAAGCAGCGAGGCTATGAGGTTTTTGTTGAAATTGGCTCTAAGCCAACGCTGTGCAATCTCGGTCGTGCTTGCTTGCCCGAAAAATCCATGACCTGGTTGCCCAGTCTCCATCCCAAACGAGAGGATTGGTCGCAACTGTTAGAGAGCGTGGCTTCCCTTTATGCCTGCGGCGGAGCCGTGGACTGGCGTGGTTTCGACCGCGACTACCCTCGTCAATGGGTCGACGTGCCCACCTATCCGTTTAAACAGCAGCGCTGCTGGTTCGATACCGATTCCGGAAAACAGCTCGCAATCGAACGAGAAGCTAGCTCAAACAACTGGTACTACTTACCTTCCTGGACGCGATCTCCCCTGGATAGCTCGTCAGGTTCGTCTGAACCGCAAACGTATCTCGTGCTGACTGACGATCTCGGTATCGGCACGGCTTTGTGCGAACAGTTAGAGAGAGCGGGGCAAAAGGCGATCACCGTCCGAGTTGGAGACTCATTTGCTCTGACGGAGGACGGTACTTATCAAATATCGCCAACGACCAATGGCGATTGGCAAGAGCTGTGGCGATCGCTAGCCGAGCGGGACGCGATGCCCGAGCACGTCGTTCATTTGTGGAGTTTGGCTCCTGCGAAGTCTGCGGCTGACACAAGTGCGACAGAGGCGATCGATCGCTTCGAGCGCAGTCAAGCATTGGGCTATACCAGCTTGCTGGGACTCGCGCGATCGCTAGGCAGCCGGTCGGAGTCCGTTAGCATTTACGCCATTTCAAACAACCTGCAAGATGTCACCGGAACCGAAGTTCTGCGGGCTGAAGCGGCGACGCTACTGGGCACCTGCAAAATCGTCGGGCAGGAATACCCGCAGCTCGAATGCTATTCGGTGGACGTGCAAGTAGAAGGAGATGTCTCCGCGACTCGATTGGCGCAACAACTGCGGTCGGAAGTCATGGCAGCAACGGGCGATCGCGCGGTCGCCTATCGCGGTCGCCACCGTTGGGTGCAGACTTATGACTCGGTGAGCTGGGAGTCTCCCAAGCCCGAGGCTTTACCGCTGAAGCCAGGGGGAACTTACGCCGTCATTGGAGATGCCATCGGCGGATTGGGATTTCCTTGGGCGCGCTATTTTTCGCTGCGGGCGGGGGCCAAATTAGCGTTTATCGGCCCTTACATGCGCCCTCAGTCCGAGTGGGATGATGCCACCGCATCGGAGGGAGATGGCGATCGCGTCATCCAGCACGTCCGTCAGCTGCGCGAACTGAAAAATGCTGGGATTGAATGCGTTGCGTTGTGTGCGGACTTGGCAGACGTTGCACAGATGAAAGCGGCGATCGCTCAGGCAGAATCCGAGTTGGGGCCGATTGCAGCGGTGGCTTATGCGTCTTCGTTTGGCAGCGATCGCACGGCACATCCGATTGCAAATATTGGTGCAGAGCAGAGCGCACTCCATTTCTATCCCAAAGTGAAAGGGCTATACGCCTTAGCAGAGGCCTTGCGGGACAAGTCGCTAGATTTCGTGCTGGTGCAATCCTCTCTATCCTCCGTCGTGGGAGGTCTGGGATTTGCGGCCTATACAGCTGCTCATACCTTTGCCGATGCCTTCACTTGCGACCTCAATCGCACCAGCACTTACCCCTGGCTTAGCGTCAACTGGGAGGCTTGGGCAGAAGAAGGGGACGGGCTTTTGCAATCCAGTCAGGTGGGTTCATTGCTTGCCAAACTTGCCCTCAGCACTGAAGAAGTTTGGACGGCAACCGATCGCCTACTCGCTCACGCGGATGCTTCCCGAGTGGTCGTTTCTACCGCCGATCTAACTGCCCGGATCGAGCATGCCTTCGCCCCGCCACCTGCAACGAAGCCCGACAGAGTGGCTGATGACGAGGTGGGAACAGCAGCGGATGGAGCCAGCAAGGGTTACAGCCGTCCTAACCTCGACTCCGAGTATGTCGCCGCCCGCAATGACATCGAGGCCACGATCGTGGCGGTGTGGGAAGAGTTTTTGCCCGTGCATCCTATTGGCGTCTACGACAACTTCTTCGAACTGGGCGGGAATTCACTGCCTGCGATTCAAATTATTTCTCGACTGCGGGAGCATTTCCAGGTGGAAGTTCCCATCCGGGCTCTATTGGTAGAAGCTCCCACAATCGCCGGGGTGGCCGAGGCGATCGCTGAAGCGAGCCAACAACAGGAAAGCGATCGCGAAGAGATTGCTGATTTGCTCGGAGAGATTGAAGCGCTAGCGCCAGATCAAGCGGAGGCGCAGATCCAAGAAGAATTCGATACTGCTGTGGATGGATAGGGAGGTACGTGATGGATTTCAGCCTGTTTTTCTTTGATGGCGAAGGGTCAATTCCGAAGCCCAATCAGTACCGCTTGCTTCTGGAAAGTGCGCGTTATGCCGATCGCAATGGTTTCGCAGCGGTGTGGACTCCTGAACGCCATTTCCACGCCTTTGGCGGTCTCTATCCCAATCCCGCGATTACTTGCGCGGCGCTTGCCCCGATAACGGAGAACGTGAAGCTTCGGGCGGGCAGTTTAGTCGCGCCTTTGCAGCACCCGGTCCGCATTGCTGAAGACTGGTCGGTGATCGATAACCTCTCCAACGGCCGCGCTGAAATTGCATTTGCTAGCGGTTGGACGATGGACGAATTTATTCTGTCGCGCCGTCCCCACGCCAGTCGTCGAGAGGTGCTGTGGGACACGCTCGATGCTGTCAGCAAACTGTGGGAGGGGCAGGAAATCGAATTTATCGATGCCAGCGGCAAAGCCGTTTCAGTCAAAACCTTACCGCGCCCGATTCAGCCTCAACTCCCGTTCTGGATTACCGCCCAATCGGAAGCGACGTTCGTGAAGGCGGCTGAGATGGGGGCAAGCGTCTTGACTTCTCTTCTGAATGTCACTCTGGACGAACTGCGTCAGAAAGTAGCTCGCTACCGTCAGGTGTTGAGCGATCGCGGTTTCGACCCCGCCCAGCGCAAAGTGGCTGTCATGCTCCACACCTTTTTAGGAGAAGACCCTAAAGCTGTGACGGAAGAGATTCGCGGGCCATTTTGCGAATACCTCAGAACTCACTATCACCTGCTGGACAGTCTGGCCAAGAGCATGGGACTGGGTGTGAGCTTGTCCGACTTCTCGAAGGATGACATCGAAACACTGCTGCAATTTGGCTATAGCAGTTTCGTGAACGGGCGTTCTCTCATTGGCTCCCCTGAAACCTGTCTGCCACTGGTGCGTCAGCTCGGCGAGGCAGGCGTTTCAGAAATTGCCTGTTTGATCGACTTCAATCCCAGTTTCGAGTCGGCGATGAACGGTTTGTCTTATTTAACTCAACTCAAGACGGCCTGCGGCGATCGCGCTCCAGTTGCTTCTCCCGTCTAGCTGACCGTTTCTTATTTTTCACCAGCCTTAAGAGCTCCTCTTCCACTCTTTGCCATGACCCCTCCAGCTTCTGCTAGTCTCAGTCAGCGCATTGCCGCCCTCTCGCCCGAACAGCGCGCTCTGTTCGAGCAACGCATGCGGGCAAAGGGGTTGAAGCTGGAGGAAATTGCACCGCCGCAACAAACCATCCCTCGGCGGCCGCCGTCTGACGAACCTTTGCAGGTGTCGTTCGCGCAGCAGCGTCTCTGGTTTCTCAATCAGCTGGAAACCGACAGTCCCTTCTACAACATCCCGATGGGCCTGCGGATGAAAGGGCCGTTGGATGTCGATGCTCTACGTCGCAGTTTTGCCGAGATCGTTCGCCGTCAAGACATTTTGCGCACTACGTTCGTCAGCAATCGCGGCCAGCCACTCCAGGTCATCCACGACTTGATGCCGCTCGCGGTGCCCCTGATCGATTTGCAAGGGCTACCTGAAGGCGATCGCCAAGCAGAAGCGGAACGACTAACAGCGGCAGAAATTCGCTTGCCTTACGACCTGGAACGCGGCCCCCTGCTGCGGGCAACTCTTTTGCGATCGGCTCCTGAGGAGCACACGCTGTTGCTATCCATTCACCACACGATTGCGGATGGCTGGTCGCGGGGTGTCTTGCTGAAAGAGTTAGCGGATCTGTATGCCGCATTTGTTGCGGGTCAGCCGTCGCCTTTGCCCGAACTGCAAGTTCAGTACGCCGACTTCGCCCTTTGGCAGCGAGACTGGCTCGAACAAGAGCAACAGGCAGCCCAACTGCAGTTTTGGGAAGCACAACTGGAAGGCTTGACCGAACTCGCCATCCCGAAAGACCGCTCGCGCGTCGGCCAGCAGACATATCGCGGTGCCAAATTGCTTAAGGTGCTGCCCCACTCGTTGCTGGACTCCGTCAAACGGCTCAGCCAGAAAGAAGGCACGACGCTGTTTATGACGTTGCTGTCGGTCTTTAAGGTCTTGTTGCACCGCTATACGGGTCAAACCGATATTGCGGTAGGGTCTCCGACTGCGAATCGCAATTGGAAAGAAATCGAACCGCTGATCGGCTTTTTCGTTAACGCTTTAGTGTTGCGCACGAATCTATCGGGCGACCCGAGTTTCCGCGACGTGTTGCACGCTGTCCAGACCGTGACTCTCGACGCGTTTTCTAATCGCGACATTCCGTTTGAAAAGCTGGTGGAGCGACTACAGCCCGATCGCAGTCTCAGCCATAACCCGCTGTTTCAAGTCGCTTTCCAGTTCCAGGACGCCAGTTACGAAGCTCAAAACTCGCTGCTACCTTCGCTGAATTTCCCTGATATTAGTCTGGAGCGCTTGGAGATCGATCAGGGCACTTCCATCTTCGATTTGACCGTCAATATGGGCGAAATTGCTGAAGGGTTGGGGGTTCTGATTGAATACAGCACTGACTTGTTCGATCTCTGGCGGATCGAGCAGATGCTGGAGCATTTTCAGGTGTTGCTGCAAGGGGCGATCGCAGCGCCCGACACCCCCATTTCTCAGCTCCCGTTCTTGACTGAGTCTGACTATCACCAGGTGGCGATCGCCTGGAACGAAACCACGGTCGCCATCTCCACCGAGCAATGCATTCACGAGCTGGTTGCTACTCGGGCCTCGGAAAATCCAACTGTCCTCGCGATCGCCGATGGTAGCCAGCAACTGACCTATCGAGAACTCAACGAACGTTCGAATCAACTGGCTCACTTGCTCCAGCAGCGCGGCGTGAGTTCGGAGACTCCGGTGGGCGTGTGCCTCCAGCGCTCTACCGATATGGCGATTGCGCTGCTGGGCGTTTTGAAAGCAGGCGGGGCGTATTTGCCAATCGATCCGGCCTATCCAATGCAGCGGATTGCTTACATGCTGGAGGACGCTCGGGTCGGTCTTGTCCTGACCCAAATGCCCCTGCTACAGCAGTTTGACCGCCCTGGTCTGGAGCGAATTTATCTCGATCTCGATCGCGACAAGCTGTCCGATTATCCGGTGGAGGCTCCCGGCACGACAGTCTCGACTCAAAACCTTGCCTACGTCATTTACACCTCTGGTTCGACAGGGGCTCCTAAAGGGGTGGCGGTCTCCCATGGGAGTTTGCTGAATTTAGTGCAGTGGCACTTACGCGCTTACAGCGTGACACCTGGCGATCGCGCCTCTCAAATTGCCAGTCCCGCTTTCGATGCTTCCGTCTGGGAAATTTGGCCCTACTTGGCAGCAGGGGCGAGCTTGCACTTGCCTGCTGATGACGTGCGCTTGTCTCCGGCTCAACTGGTGCAGTGGCTCGACCACGAGCGCATTACTTTAGCCTTTTTGCCCACGCCTTTGGCCGAAGCTGTCCTCATCGAAACATGGCCGCAGTCGATGGCGTTACGGGCAATGCTGACGGGGGGAGACAAGCTAACTCGCCGTCCCTGCAAGGATATGACCTGTCTGCTGACGAACCATTACGGTCCCACCGAGAATGCAGTGGTAACGACCTGGACAACCGTCCCGTTCGAGACAGATTCCGCGATCGCGCCTCCTATTGGTCGTCCCATCGATAACGTGCGGGCGTACGTGCTCGATGCTCAGATGCAACCCGTTCCCGTGGGCGTGCCGGGAGAGTTGTATATCGGTGGCGAAAGCCTCGCGAGAGGCTATCTTTTCCAGCCAGTCAAAACGGCAGAGAGCTTTGTCCCCGATCCGTTCAGCGATGTACCGGGACGACGACTGTATCGCAGCGGCGATCGCGTTCGCCTGAGACCTGACGGCAATCTCGACTTTCTCGGGCGGGTGGACGCCCAAGTCAAGCTGCGCGGTTTTCGGATCGAACCGGGCGAAATCGAGGCAATGTTGAATCGCCATCCCGCTGTGAGTGAAGCCTTCGTTTTGGCAAAAGCCAGAGAGGCAGGCGAGACGCGGCTGGTGGCTTACGTCAAACCCAGTCAAGGCTCAACGACTTTTGAGGATGAGGCTGCCGATTCTCCCGAGCTGCAAACGGAGCAGGTCTCATCGTGGCAGCAGTTGTATGACGAAACGTACGCCCAATCGGACGGGCAGGACGGCACGTTCAACATCACGGGCTGGAATAGCAGCTACACCGGACTCCCATTACCGGCAGCAGCTATGCGGGAATGGGCTGACAACACAGTCGATCGCATTCTGGAATTGAACCCGCAGCGAGTGTTGGAAATCGGCTGTGGTACGGGACTTTTGCTATTCCCGGTCGCCCCTCAATGTCAGCATTATTGGGCTGTAGATTTTTCGGAAGTGGCGCTCAACTCCATCCGCGCCCAACTGGAGCGTTCCGAGCTCGACCTACCTCAAATCAAGCTAGAGCGACGGGAAGCTGATAACTTCGAGGGCATCCCCAACGCCGCGTTCGATACGGTTGTTCTCAACTCCGTCATTCAGTATTTCCCGAGCGCGGACTACTTGTTAGCTGCAATTGAGGGTGCCTTAGAGGCTCTCGCCCCCGGCGGTTCGATCTTTATCGGGGACGTGCGCAATCTGGCCATGCTCGAATCGTTCCATACGGCGATCGCGCTTCATCGTGCCGAACCAGAGTTAGCGATCGCGCAGTTGCAAACGCTCATTCGCGACGACATGACGCGGGAAAACGAACTGCTCGTCCAGCCGACTTTTTTCCGCGCTCTGCAACAGAAATTCCCCCGTATCACCCGCATTCAGGTGCAACCCAAGTTGGGCGAACACGGGAACGAACTGACCCAGTATCGCTACGATGTTGTCTTAAAAACGGCCCCCCCATCAGAAGAGCAGACTTCTCCGGCACAGCTCGACTGGCAAGACTGGTGCTCGGAGTCGCTCGATCTAGACAGTCTCCATCAGAGCCTAGACAGCACGCGTCCAGAAGTCCTTGCCCTCAGCAATATTCCTAACCGTCGCACCAGCTCGATTCAGTGGGCGATTGAGACATTGAACTCGGAAGAACCACCCGCTACCGCCGGAACCTTGCGATCGCAATTGCAACAGCGTTCCGTGACGGGCGTCGATCCCCAGCAGTTGTGGGATGTGGCGACCCGTTTGGGGTATGCCGTTGAATTCAGTTGGCTTAGCGATCGCCCCGATGGCAGCTTTGACGCCATTTTGCGGGATCGGCAAGTTCTACAGTCGCTCGACCTCGCGATCGCTTTCCCAACGGGCGCGGCCGCAGAACACCCCTTACAAAGCTTGGCGAACGATCCCTTGCAGGCTCGACAGTCTGCTGAATTGGCACCGCAGCTACGAGGATATCTACAAGAACGCCTACCCGATTACATGGTGCCAGCGGCTTTCGTCGTGATGGACGAGCTGCCCCTCACTCCTAACGGCAAAGTCGATCGCCGCGCCCTGCCGGACCCCGATGATGTTCGAGGCGTAGGTGCTGAATTTGTAGCTCCGAGGACACCCACGGAAGTGGCGATCGCCTCCATTTGGAGCCAACTCCTCGGAGTTGAAAAAGTTGGCTGTGAAGATAATTTCTTCGATTTGGGCGGTCATTCACTCCTTGCAACGCAAGTGATGTCTCGCCTGCAGCAGGATTTACAGGTAGAAGTGCCCCTGCGCTCGCTATTTGAAGCGGGGACGGTTGCTGGACTGGCGAGGCTTGTTGATGAAGCACAAGGGAATGTTTCTCAAACCAAACTCCCAACGATCGCCCCAGCAATGCGGCCAGATTTTATCCCGCTATCGTTCTCACAGCAGCGGCTTTGGTTTGTCAGTCAACTTTTGCCAGATAGTCCTGCCTACAACATGCCTGCCTGTGTAACCCTCACTGGGGATGTGGATGTCGAGGCCTTGCAGCACAGTTTGAACGAAATCGTTCGCCGCCACGAAACCTTGCGCACGAATATTCGGGAAATCAACGGCGAGCCCTTCCAAGCCATTGCTGACGATCTCGCGATTGAGCTAGCTACGGTCGATCTCCAAGACGCTCCGCCCGAAGAACGCGGCGATCGCGCCGAGCAATGGATACTTGCAGAGGCCAAACGCCCGTTCGATATCGCCGCCGAGCCGCTGTTGCGAGTCGCACTGGTGACGCTGACGCCACGCGATCGCATTCTGGTGGCCACCATGCACCACATCGTTTCGGACGGGTGGTCAGCGGGCGTATTGGTGCGAGAGCTGGTGGCACTCTATCGCGCCTACACGACCGGACAATCTTCGCCATTGCCAGAATTACCAATTCAATATGCCGACTTCGCTATGTGGCAGCGGCAGTGGCTGCAAGGAGAAGTTCTCGAAGAGATGCTCTCCTACTGGACATCCCAACTGGAAGGCATGCCCGACATCCTGGAGTTGCCCACCGATCGCCCCCGTCCGCCGGTTCAAACGTTTACCGGAACGAAAACGCCGATCGCGATCGAGGGTGAGTTAACGCGATCGCTGCTGGAGCTTTCTCGCCGGGCTGACGCGACGCTGTTCATGACGTTGCTGGCAGGTTTCCAGCTCGCAATTTATGCCTTTTCTCAACAGGAAAAATTTCTGCTAGGTTCTCCCATTGCTAACCGCAATCGTCCTGAAATCGAGGGGTTAGTAGGCTTTTTCGTCAACACGCTGGTCTTACCTGCTGACTTATCGGGAGCCCCAACCTTCGAGCAGTTGCTAGAGCGAGTTCGGAACACTTGCTTGGGCGCGTACGAGCATCAGGATTTGCCTTTCGAAAAACTGGTAGAGTCACTACCTTTCCAGCGGGATTTAAGCCGCGCGCCTCTCATCCAGGCAGCCTTTGCGTTGCACAATGCTCCTTCGGTATCTCTAGAACTGCCGGGTTTAACAGTCGGCCTCACCGAGCTAGAAACAGGTACCGCCAAGGTAGATTTGACCGTCCTGTTGAACGATCGCGACGCAGACGCGGACAACGACAGCGGTTTGGCTGGCGTCGTGGAATACAACACCGATCTTTTCGAGTCTTCAACGATTGAGCGCTTCATCGAGCTTTATCAAACAGTGCTCGACATGTCGGTGCGAGAGAGCGATCGCCCTATTTCTCAACTGCTAGATGCGATCGACTTATCCAAGTACCGACCAACTTCAGCCGCCCTAAGTTTGACTCCTGCTGTGGCGCGGACGACACCTAGTGATGCTCAAACCCAGTTCGAACAACTGCTAGAGCAAACAAACCTCACTGCCAACCAACTTTTGGTGTGGCTGGGTCAACAGTTGCATCCCAACACCCCGCTCTACAACAACGCGCTCGCCTTTAACGTGGATGGTGCTGTTTCTCCGACTCACCTTCAGTCTGCGTGGCAAGTCTTACTACGTTCAAACGACGCCTTGCGCCTGGTCATCTCTGCTGATGCAGCGTTTCCTCAGCAGCACATTTTAGAAACTTCACCTTGTCAGCTTGAGGTGGTGGACTTCTCAGATAGTGACTCTTCTGAGGGCGTGCGCGATTGGCTCGAACAGCGCACCCGTCAGCCATTTAACCTCAGTCGCAGTCCGGTTGACTGTGCTCTGTTGAAGCGCTCGGATACGAAGTTCGTACTATTCGTTAATATTCATCAGATTGCAGGAGACGGGGTCTCCCTAGAAGCCATCGTGGAGCAACTCTCCGAGCTGTACGAGTTGGCTTTGCAAGACAAGCTGCCGGAGGCGATCGCCGCGCCACAATTTGAGGATTATCGTCACCAAGAGCGCGCCTATCGGCAATCAACTCGATATGAAAAAGCGAAGCAATATTGGCATCGTATGGTGGGGGCTGATGTCGAATCCCCCTCCTACTACGGTCGTTCTGGACACAAAAGCGGCATTCAAAGCAAGCGTATTAGTTGTCGGCTCGATCTCCAGAAAACAGCAGCGTTAAGATCTCTTGCGGTTGAAGTGTTGCCCGACAATCAGACCTCTGATGCTGCATTGCTTCAATTACTTCTGGCGATCTACGCGGCTTATCTTTATCGCATTGGCAGCAGCGATCGCGTCACGATCGGTATTCCTCTGCACAATCGCCGCTCGAAATCGAGCAAAACAACGATTGGGCCGCTCATGCAGGTGGTGCCGCTGCTGGTAGAGATCGATCCCACGGAATCAACGATTGACCTGGCTCGCCGGATGGCCACCCCTGTATTTGAAGCCATGCGTTACGGTCAGTTCCCTCTGCGCAATTCGCCCCAACAGCCGATTTACGATGCCATTTTAAATTTCCATACCGTACATTTTCTGAAGCTGGGAACGGCGTCGTTACACATGGATTGGGTTCATTCCGGACACGGTACCGACAGTATGGCCGTCCAGTTTTACGATACGGCTGGCTCGGGCGAATTTACGGTGGATTTCGACCTGCATGCAGACGTGTTTGATGAGGTGATGCAGGCATTAGCGATTCGCCAATTTTTCCAAGCGATCGATGCTGTGTTGAGCGATCGCGATCGCTCTATTTCTGAACTGGATTTACTGCTACCTGAAGAGCGACAGCGTTTGTTGGTGGAGTTTAATCCTGCGACGCAACGGATGCCTGTTGGTGCTTCGGCGATCGCGCTGATTGAGGCTCGGGCGGCAGAGACCCCTGAGGCGATCGCGGCAATGTCGGGACAGCGATCGCTGACTTACGCGCAACTCAATGCCAAAGCCAATCAGCTGGCGCGGTACTTACAAAAGCAAGGAGTCTCAGTTGAGACGCGAGTGGGCATTTGCTGTCAGCGCTCTCTCGATTTGTTGGTGGGACTGCTCGGCATTTTGAAAGCTGGCGGTGCGTACGTCCCCCTCGACCCCACCTATCCGGATCGCCGTCTACACGACATGGCGGACGATGCTGGATTGCAGCTCATTCTGACCCAAGCTCAGCTCTCGGAGCGATTTGCCGCCCGTGAGACTAATTTGGCTTGCTTAGATTCGGACTGGACGGCGATCGCTGGTGAACGAGAGGACAATCTCGATCGCGCTCCGCATCCAGATAGTTTGGCCTATGTCATCTACACGTCTGGGTCGAGTGGTCGACCTAAAGGTGTGGGTGTTTCCCATCGTGCTTTGGTCAGCTTTACTGAAACCGCGATCGCTCGTTATGACTTTGAGGCTAGCGATCGCATCTTGCAGTTTGCCTCTGCTAGTTTCGACGCGGCTGTGGAAGAGATTTTCCCCTGCTTGAGCGTAGGGGCGACCTTGGTGTTGCGATCGGATGAAATGCTGGTCAGCCCAACGGCATTTTTGCAGGCTTGTCAGGACTGGCAGTTGACCGTGTTGGATCTGCCTACGGCTTACTGGCAGCAAATGACGAGTTCTTTAGTCAGTAGCAATCTGATGCTGTCGCCATTCCTACGTCTAGTCATTATTGGCGGGGAACGAGCCACGGTGGAGGGATATGACTCTTGGAGGGCTCTCTGCGATCGTCAATCCTCCGATGCAAGACCGAATCTAATCAATACCTACGGTCCCACCGAAACCACCGTAGTGGCAACGGCTCACACCTGCGTTGAATCGCTTGAGTCCGAGGACAATGCTGATACCGAGTCAGGTATTCCTATTGGAGTTCCTCTAGACAATGCCAACGTTTACATCCTCGATCGCCACCTTCAGCCGGTTCCTGTTGGCGTTCCTGGCGAGTTGTATATCGGCGGCTATGGCTTGGCACGAGGCTATCTCAATCGACCCGATCTGACGGCAGCGGCATTCGTGCCCAACCCGTTTAGCTCGGTGCCTAGCGATCGCCTCTATCGCACGGGCGATCTCGGTCGATATTGGGATGATGGGGCAATTGAATTTCTAGGACGGCGCGATCGCCAAGTGAAATGGCGCGGCTTCCGCATTGAACTGGCAGCAATCGAGACGGCGTTGGCGGCGCTACCGGAGGTGAAAGAAGCTGGTGTGTTGTTGCGCGAGGATCGACCTCAGTCGCCGCGCCTGGTGGCTTACTACACTGCTGCCGGTGCTGAAACACTTAAACCCAATCAGTTACGCAGTCTATTGCAGGCGAAGCTGCCGCAATACATGCTGCCCAGTCATTACGTTGCGCTGAAGGCCATGCCCCTTACCCCCAGTGGCAAGCTCGATCTCCGTGCTCTTCCAGCTCCCAGTAGCGATCGCTCGCAGTTGGATACGGCTTACGTTCAGCCGACGTCGGAGTTGGAACGCGCCATTGCCGAGATTTGGCAGCAGGTGTTGGGTGTGGAGCGCGTGGGCGTACACGATAATTTCTTCGATCTCGGCGGACATTCGCTGCTGCTGGTTCAGGTTCACAGTCAATTGCTGCAACGACTGGAGCGTGAAGAGCAACTAGCCGGGCATGGCGAGCTGATGCTGGTGGATTTGTTCCAATATCCGACGGTAAGACGATTGGCGGAGCGCATCGCGCGCGGTCAAAACGTGGAGGAGTTAGCCACGCGGGCGGACGATCGTGCCCGCAAGCAGAAACAGGCTCTTTCCCAAAGACGCCGCCAGCAAGCGAGGAGGCAGACCCGTGTATAACTCTGAGTTCGCCCCTAACGGGAGTTCCACCCCTTTAACGGCTGCGGAAGACATGGCGACTGAAACGACGTCTGCGGATGCTGTGGCGATTGTCGGGATGACTGGGCGCTTTCCTGGTGCGCCTACGATCGAGCAATTTTGGCAGAATTTGCGCGACGGGGTGGAGGCGGTTAAGTTCTTCAGCGATCGCGAACTGTTGGACGCGGGCGTCGATCCAGCTTCAATCGCGAATCCCAACTACGTCAAAGCCCGCGCAGTTCTGGACGATATCGAGCGCTTTGACGCCCAGTTCTTTGATTTCACCCCCCGCGAAGCTGCGATCGCCGATCCGCAGCACCGCCTCTTTCTCGAATGTGCGTGGGAGGCTTTGGAAAGAGCGGGGTACGACTCGAATGCGTTTCCCGGTCGGATCGGTTTGTTTGCTGGGGTTAGCACCAGCAGTTACGCTCTGAACAATCTGTATCTCAATCCGGCCTTCGTTCAGTCTGTCGGTAGCATTCAGGATGGCTTGCGCCTAGCTGGATTGGGCAGTGATAAGGACTTTTTGACCACGCGGGTCTCTTACAAGCTCAATTTGACGGGGCCGAGCGTGGACGTGCAAACGGCATGCTCGACTTCATTGGTGGCTATTCATTTGGCGTGTCAAAGTCTGTTGTCGTACCAAAGCGACATGGTGCTGGCAGGTGGGGCTTCCATTCAGGTGCCCCAGCAGGCGGGGTACGCGCATCAGGATGGTGGCGTTCTCTCCCCTGACGGTCACTGTCGGGCTTTCGATGCCCGCGCGCGGGGCACGATCCCTGGCAGCGGCGTCGGCGTCGTGGTGCTGAAACGGTTAGATGAGGCGCTGGAGCAAGGCGATCGCGTGTTGGCGGTCATTCGTGCCTCGGCGCTAAATAATGATGGCTCGGTCAAAGTTGGGTTCACAGCTCCCAGCGTGGAAGGGCAGGCAGAGGCGATTGCCGAAGCTCTCTCGCTAGCAGAAACCTCCCCCGACACGATTGGCTACATTCAGACCCACGGAACGGGGACGGCTTTGGGCGACCCGATTGAAGTGGCGGCCCTAACGCAAGCGTTTCGAACGGGCACGGAGCGATCGAACTTCTGCGCGATTGGCTCAGTGAAAGCGAGTATCGGTCATCTCGATGCAGCAGCAGGAGTGGCTGGACTGATCGAAGCGGTGTTGGCTTTGCAACACCAGCAAATTCCCCCCAGCGTTAATTTCGAGCAGCCCAATCCGCAAATTAACTTTGCTAAGAGTCCTTTTTTCGTCGCCGATCGCCTCATCGATTGGTCGCGAGATGAGACTCCGCGACGAGCGGGGGTGAGTTCCTTTGGTATTGGCGGCACCAACGTCCATGCCGTTCTAGAGGAAGCGCCAGATCTTCAGCCTTCAGGTGCTTCTCGCCCGTGGCAATTGCTGCTGGTTTCGGCGCAGACGGCAAAGGCTCTGGAAACTTCGCACCACAATCTCAGTCAGCATTTAGCCGAGCATCCTGCTTTGCCATTGGCAGATATTGCCTACACCCTTCAGGTGGGCAGGCGCGACTGGACTCATCGCCGCGCATTATTATGTCGAACTTCAGCAGAAGGTCAAGCGGCCATCGCTTCGGAGTCATCACAGCAGTGGACTGGAGTTTGCGATCAGGACAATCCGGCGATCGTATTTCTGTTCCCTGGCCAGGGCAGTCAGTACGTCAATATGGGTCGCCAGCTCTATGAGTTGGAAGATGGCTTTCGGGAACCCTTCGACCGCTGTTGCGACCTGCTCGAACCGCTGTTGGGCTTTGACATCAGCACGTTGATTTTCTCCGACTCATCAGCAGAAGCTGAGTTGGAAAAGCTTCAAGACACTGCGATCGCGCAACCCGCCTTGTTCGCGATTGAGTACGCGCTGGCGCAGCTTTGGATGAGTTGGGGCATTCAACCGCAAGCGCTGATGGGACACAGTATTGGGGAATGCGTTGCGGCTTGTTTGGCTGGCGTTTGGAGTTTGGAAGATGCGCTCAAGGTTGTTGCGATGCGGGGGCGTTTGATGCAGCAGCAGCCTAGCGGCGCGATGCTGGCTGTTTCTTTGCCAAAAGATAAGGTACTGGCATTTCTTCCAGACGCCATCGAATTGGCTGCGGTTAATGCTCCTGAGGCATGCGTGGTAGCTGGAGCGAACGAAGCGATCGCGGAGTTCGAGCAGTCTTTGACGCAGCAAGTAATTCTCTGCCGCCGCTTGCATACCTCCCATGCCTTTCATACGACGGCGATGGCGGGAGCTGTCTCTGAGTTTGTCGAGCTAGTCTCCACACTCGAACTCAATCCCCCCAGTATTCCCTTCATCTCCAACGTGACGGGGACTTGGATTACAGCAGAGGAAGCGACCGACCCAGCCTATTGGGGCAAGCACCTGCGTCAACCTGTTTTGTTTGCAGATGGGATGGCGACATTGCAGGCGGATGGCGATCGCGTCTTGCTGGAGGTTGGCCCCAGCAATGCCCTGAGTACCCTCGCTCGCAAACAAGCTACCGATGCAACGCGAATTGTCTCCTCCATGCGTCACCCTCGCAGCGAAGATGTTGAGGATTTGGAATGTTTGTTGACCGCTTTGGCTCAGCTTTGGCTGGCTGGAGCGAGTGTGGATTGGAATGCGTTTTACGCTCGCGAATTTCGCCGTCGCGTACTGCTGCCTACCTATCCATTCGAGCGGCAGCGCCACTGGATTGAAGCAAATGAACGCATCACGGCTGAAACGTTGTCGAGTTTGCGCCCGTCCGCTGCGATCGCCGCTCCCGATGCGCTCGTCAACACCAAACGTGCTGCCGTAACCGATTGGTTTTACGTGCCAGTTTGGAAACGATCTCTGCTGTCTTCCAAGCCAGCGACGCAATCAGAGTCAGATTGTTGGCTGATCTTCTCGGATGGCCTCGGTTTGTCCAGCCAAATTCAGCACCGCCTTGGAGAAACAAGTGCGGCTGTTATCGAAGTCAGCCCTGGAGATGAGTTCGAGATCGCCAATGACGAGTCCGACTCGCTAGCGTTCGTCGTCAACCCCAGCCGCAAATCCGATTACAAAGCGTTGGTAGCTGCGCTGGGCGATCGACAACTCGTCCCCAATAAAGTCGTTCACGCTTGGGGAGTGACCAGCAATGCAAATACATATTCCGAGCTAGATGCATTTACTCGCATTCAAGAGAGTGGCTACCTCAGCCTCGGTTTGCTGTTGCAAGCCCTCACGCCCGCGATTGGCGATCGCGCGCTAGATCTTTCGGTCATTGCCAACGGCAGTCAAAAAGTGTCTGGTGATGAGTCTTTAGTGCCAGCGAAGGCAACTGCGATCGGGCTCTGCCGTGTTGCTAACCAAGAATACGCACAGGTGCAAGCGCGTCACATTGATATCGTTTGCCCTGCTGATGGCACTCAGCAGCGGGCCAACCTGGGCGAAGCGTTGATGGCGGAATTGGCAGTAACGCCGAACGAACCCGCGATCGCCTATCGCGGTAGTCATCGCTGGGTGCCAGCCTTCGAACCCACACCGATTTCTGAAGTAAGTGAGCCTTTACGACTGCGCCGACATGGAACGTATCTTCTGGTGGGAGGCTTGGGCAAAGTCGGCTTGCACATTGCCGATCGTTTGGCCGGAGCAGTTCGAGCCAATTTAGTCTTCGTTGGCCGTTCTGAGTTCCCGCCTGAATCCGAGTGGTTGCAGTGGTTGGAAGAGCACGACGACGACGATGCGATCAGCCTCAAAATCCTCAAACTGCAGTCCTTTCAGCAGAAGGGAGCTGCAGTGCTGGTGTTGACGGCTGACGCCAGCGATCGCGAGCAAATGTCAGCGGCGATCGCCACCGCTTCCGAGCAGTTTGGAGCCATTCACGGAGCTATCCACGCCGCGCAAGCCGCCCAGAAATTCGGGATTCAAGAACTCGACCCGGACGCTGCACTGGCTGCTCTGGCACCCAAAGCGAAGGGAGCGCTTCTGCTCGATCGCCTTCTTCCCCGAGACGATCTAGATTTTCTGCTGTTGTTCTCCTCCCACGCTTCCTATCTCGGCGGATGGGAATTGGCAAACTACACGGCAGCCAATACGTTTCTCGATGCTCTGGCTAGCGATCGCGCCACGGGTGGGACGTGTCGAGTGCAGTCGGTGAACTGGGACATTTGGAATTTGGGAGAGATTTCGGCAGAGACTGCTGACGCTGGCATGATGTTGCAGCGATTGCAGGCTGGGATGACAGTGCCGGAAGGACTCGATGCTTTCGAGCGCGTGCTGGCAGCAGGACTGCCCCAGACGGTCGTATCGACTCAAGATTTTCCCGCGTTGGTCAAACGAACGGCAGAGGCGATCGCGACTCAACAAGCGAAATTGCGAGGAGAGAAGCAGTCGCGTCCCAGTTCTCTTGGGGAATACGCGCCGCCGCGCAATGAGGTCGAAACCACACTGGTCGAGCTGTGGGAGCAAGCGCTGGGAGTGGCTCCGATTGGCATTCATGACGGGTTCTTCGAATTAGGGGGCGATTCCCTCATTGCCACGATGCTGGTGTCGCAGGTGTGTAAAACCTTCCAGCTCGACCTGTCCTACCAAACCTTTTTCAATGCCCCCACAGTGGCAAAATCGGCTGAAACAATCTTAGAAAACATTCTCCGGCAAGCAGGTGAGGACAACCTTACAGCAGCTTTAGACGAGATTGAGAATTTGTCTGCTGAGGAAGTGGAAGCATTACTAACCGAATCTTAGTGCGAAGAACTTTCTTCTTTCAGACCCAAAACGACTTGTAGTGGAGACTGCTTTATGAGCCAACTATCCGATCGACTTTCCAAGCTATCGCCAGCAAAGCGCCAGCTTTTGCTACGACGGCTACAAGTGGATCAGGATTCGGGATCGTTGTTCAATCATCAGATTCAGCCGTATTATCCCAGACCGAAGCTGATTCCTCTTTCTAGTAACCAACAACGCCTATGGTCTCTGACAAAGTTGCAGCCAAAAAGTGCATCTTACAATTCGCCATTGGTCTTCAATATCGAAGGCAGTCTTGATATTGGGTTGATGAAACAAAGTTTCGAGGCGGTTATCGAACGTCATGAAGCCTTGCGCACTTGCATCGGAGAAACGGCCGAAGGCCAACTTACGCAGAAGGTCATGTCGTCTGCTGAAGCACCACCGTTTTTGGCCATCGATCTAAGCATCATGTCTGAAAACAGGCAGGAAGCAGAAATCAGACGATTAGCTACTGAATTTGTCCGACGTCCCTTTCACTTGGAATGCATGTTGCCTATTCGTGCGGCGATTCTTATTCTGACTCCCCATCGTCGGTACTGCATGGTGTTAGTCGTTCACCATATCGCAACAGATGGTTGGTCTGTCGGCATCTTGTTGCACGAACTCCAAAGGTTTTATGAGGCATTTCTTACTGATACCACTGTACGACTTCCCGATTTACCAATTCAATTTGCTGACTTTGCCATTTGGGAACGAGAGTGGCTACAGAGCGAGGAATTCGAAAGGCATTTGGAATTCTGGAAACAGCAGATGGAAGGAAATCCTCCTGCCCTACAACTGCCGACCAATCGTCCTCGCCCCGCTTTACAATCTTTTCAAGGTGCCACCTATCAAGCAACCCTGCCCTTCAAACTCTACCAAAAGCTTAAAAGCCTGAGTATGAAGGCAGAATGTACCCTATTCGCTACATTACTAACATCTTTCATCATCTTATTATATCGATATACGGGTCAAGAGGACATTACCATTGGTACGGTGATGACTAACCGAAATCGCCCGGAAATAAGGCCATTGATTGGCTATTTGGTCAACACTATATTGCTGCGGTTTTCCCTTGAGGGAAATCCCTCGGTTCAAGAGTTCCTCGACCGCATAAACCAAACAACTCTTGCTTGCCTATCTCATCAGGAGTTTCCTTTCGATGCGCTGGTAAGAGCGCTCCAACCCGAACGCAGTCTCAGTTACTCTCCTTTATTTCAAGTGCTGTTCGTGTTGCAAAATGTCCCAAAAGCTCGGCAAGAGCTGCCAGGCATAACGTTTCGTCCTTTTACAATTGAGACAGGGACAGCCAAGCTCGATTTGACCTTGACGATGGCAGAAACCGAGTCAGGTTTGATTGGGACTTGGGAGTACAATAGCGACCTGTTTGAGGCGAACACCATTGCTCGGATGGCGGACCACCTCGAGCAATTACTGACAGCAATGGTGCAGGATGCATCGCAATCTATAGCGATGTTGCCTATGCTGACCGACTCCGAGCAGCATCAGCTACTCATTGAGTGGAACGACACAGCCGTTGAGTATCCTCAAGACCAGTGTATTCATCAGCTCTTTGAAGTGCAGGAGGAGCGAATACCGGATGCCGTCGCGGTGGTCTTTGAAGACCAGCAGTTGACCTACAGAGAACTCAATGCCAGAGCCAATCAGTTGGCGCATTACCTCCAAGCCATAGGTGTGGGTCCAGAAGTCTTAGTAAGCATCTGTGTGGATCGTTCACTGGAGATGCTCGTTGGTCTACTTGGCATTCTCAAAGCTGGGGGAGCCTATGTCCCCTTAGACCCCAACTATCCTCAACAACGCTTGATGTTTATGCTGCAGGATGCTCAAGCTCCGTTCCTTCTGACTCAAGCTCAGCTGATTGACACTTTGCCCGAGCACACGGCCCAAACAATCTGCCTGGATAGACACTGGCCCGCCATTGCTCAACACCCAACCGAGAATCTTGACAGTAAGGGAACGGCTGACAATCTTGCTTACGTCATCTACACCTCAGGCTCAACGGGTCAGCCTAAGGGCGTTGCCATTCAACATCGCAGTTCAGTTGCTCTCTGCAACTGGGCCTCTCACACCTTTTCAGAAGAGCAGGTGGCGGCAGTGTTAGCAACCACTTCTCTCTGCTTCGATTTATCTGTCTTTGAACTTTTCGTGCCTCTCAGTAAGGGTGGAAAAGTGATTCTCGTACCCAGCGCGTTGTCCCTGAGCGAGCTGACGGCAGCAGCAGCTCCTAGCCTGATCAACACCGTGCCTTCCGTCCTTACCGAGTTGTTGCGACTGGGTGCTCTCCCGGTTTCTGTGAACACCGTGAACTTGGCAGGAGAGCCTCTGCCCGCGCAACTGGTCCATAAGCTCTACCAGCAGGCGCAAATTCAGGAGGTGTACAACCTTTACGGTCCGTCCGAAGATACAACGTACTCCACGTACGCCTTGATGAGGCGAAATCGTGACGTGGCTCCCAGCATTGGTCGACCCATTTCCAATACGCAGGTGTACATCCTGGATGGTCAGTTACAGCCAACGCCGATAGGCGTAGCGGGTGAGCTGTACATTGGGGGCGCTGGGTTGGCGCGAGGGTATCTGAATCGCCCAGGGCTAACTGCAACCAAATTCATTGCCAATCCTTTTGGAACAGGTCGGTTATACAAGACAGGTGACCTAGCACGCTATTTAACTGATGGAACTATTGAGTTCCTGGGTCGTATTGACTACCAAGTAAAGGTGCGGGGCTTCCGAATCGAGCTAGGCGAGATTGAAGCTGCTATCAATAGCCACAATCACGTACATCAAAGTGTAGCGATTGTGCGCAAAGATACCTCTGGCAATAAGCGCCTAATTGCTTATGTGGTTGGCGATGGCGATCTCGACATCAAGGAATTGAAAGGTTTTCTTCAGCAGCAGTTGCCAAGCTATATGCTTCCCAGTCAGATGGTTCCTCTCGATTCTCTGCCCTTGACCTCAAACGGCAAAATTGATCGCCAATCGTTACCTGCGTCCCAATCGACTTCAGAAGTTTCTGACCGAACGCTTCCTGAAACCCCTATTCAAGAATTGCTCTGTGGCATTTGGGCAGAGGTGCTCGAACTAGATACAGTTAGCATCCGCGACAATTTCTTCGAGCTGGGAGGAGATTCCATTCTGGCAATGCAGGCGATCTTCAAAGCCAAGCAAGCAGACCTGCATTTCATGCCGAAAGACCTATTTCAGAATCAGACTATTGCCGAGTTGGCGGCGATCGCCACAGCTAAGGCCGGTCAAGAGCAATTGCAGCAAGACGCTGAATTGGCTCGGGTGCAGGCTGCCTGGGAGAACTACGGACAGGAGATCGCAGCGGCAGACCTGACCCACATACCTACCGATTTTCAGCATGCTGCCCCTGTTACTCCCAAATCCGAGACGGTTTCCATGCGCCTCAGCGCGACAGACACTCGCAGTCTGCTCGAAGCCTTGCCAATTCTCTACAACGCCTCGACTGCTGATGCCATTCTCAGTGCCCTCGTCACGATTTGCTGTGGGCCGAAACAGTCTCTATTGCTGAGCGTGATTGGAAATCGGCCTCTCTCCGCCAAAGCTCCCCGCACCACAAATGCTCTATCTGAGTCAGGAAACGTAACCGGCGCATTTCCCTTGTTGCTACCTAACGGCGATCGCCAGTCTCTTGGAACTACTCTCAAACTCATCAAAGAGGCCGTACGACAGGTCCCCAATAGCAGAATGGGTTGCAGCATCGCGCTCGGAAACAGTGACAGAGATCGCTACGCGGACTTGCCTGCCGCTGAAATTGCCTTCAGGTATGACGATCCCTTGTCTGAGGAAACGTCTCACGAAAATTTTGACCCTAAGCCATCCTCCACGCTCGATTCTTTCCAGACTGCTTGTCCCGAGAAATTAGCGATCGCCGCTCGCCTGGATAGCGGTAGTCTGTGCCTCCACTGGCATTACAGCCCGGACTTGTTCCAACAAAACACCGTTACCCAACTGGCCCAACAAACGCTTCAGGCTTTACAAGACTTGGCGACCCATTGCCAAGCTTCTGATGCCGGTGGGTACACCCCTTCGGACTTCCCCCTGGCGCAATTAGATACTCCTGCCCTCCACAAACTCTTCGGTCACAATCGGGCGATCGCCGATCTTTATCCGCTTTCGCCAACTCAAGAGGGCATGCTCTTCCACACCCTCTATTCGCCTCATGGGGGTACGTACTTCGACCAGGTAAGTTGCCAAATTGAAGGTGCGCTCAATATCGAGTGCTTCCAACAAGCGTGGGGGCAGGTGATTCAGCACTACGATGTTCTCCGCACGGCCTTCCTCTGGCAAGACCTCGATCGCCCTCTCCAGGCCGTTCATCACTCGGTAGAGCTGCCCTGGACGGAATTGGATTGGAGCGATGCAGACGAAACTGAGCGATCTCGTCAGCTCCAAGCCTTTTTGGGCGCCGAGCGCGAACGCGGCTTCGATCTGGCTCGGGCTCCCTTGATGCGACTGACGTTGATTCATCTCGGCCGCGATACCTACTACTTCGTCTGGAGTCGTCATCACCTGTTATTGGACGGTTGGTCGCTACCTTTGGTGATGCAATCGATGCTGTCTGCGTATGAAACGCTTGTTTCGGGACGCGATCGCGCCGTACTGCCCTCTGCACCTCCCTACCGGGATTACATCGGCTGGTTGCAAGCCCAAAACCTCGATGAAGCCAAAGCGTTTTGGCAAGAGTACTTGGCAGATTGGACGACACCGCTGGCGCTCGATCGCATCGGAGCGCGATCGAGCAAGTCAACTTCATTTGAGTCTGATGATGTGCGGACAGAATCGAGCTGTGCCGAATGCAATATTCCATTTGCGGCGGATAGTAGCGATAAGCTGAACGCCTTCACGCGACAGCATCGCCTCACCCTAAATACCTTGGTTCAAGGGGGTTGGTCGCTCTTGTTAGCCCACTACAGCGGCGAGCTGGATATCGTCTTTGGAGCCACTGTCGCCGGACGACCTACTGACCTAATGGGCATCGAAACCACGGTGGGACTGTTCATCAACACCCTACCCGTGCGCGTTCGCATTGCCGACGACGCTAGCTTGCTCGCTTGGCTGCAACAGTTACAGACAGCTCAGGTGGAGGGGAACCGTTACGCTTACAGCCCGCTAGCCGAGATTCAGTCTTGGAGTGCGGTGCCGCGCGGTCGTGCTTTATTCGAAACCCTGGTCGTGTTTGAAAACTATCCCATCGACACGGCTCTGAAACGACGGGTCGCCGACCTGTCTTTGCAAGGACTGACGAATGAAATCAATAACGGTTATCCATTGACTCTGCGAGCTGTGCCCGAACGCGAGCTGCTGTTGCAGTTGATTTACGATCGCGATCGCTTCGACTCTGCCGTCGTCAATGCGATGGGCGAGCATCTCAAAACCCTGCTCGAAGGCGCGATCGCGCAACCCGATATTCGAGTCGGTGCATTGCTGCAACAGGTGCGGGAATCTAGCCAACAAAGCTTCAAACAGGCGCGGCGGAAAAAGCTCGGTCAAGTTCGCCGTAAGGCTATCCGCCACAGTGCTCCAACTCAAACGGAAGGTGGGAACTAATGCCTGATGCAACCGCCAAACCGAAGTTGGGATTGCGATCGCGCCGTCAGCGCGGCCAAGCGATTCAAGTGTCATCGACTCAATTGGTGACAACAGAGCCGCTGCAGCCGAATGCTCCTCTACCGTTGGTTGTCCGTCCGGCAGTGGAAGGCTTGAATTTAATCGATTGGGCTGCCGGACATCGCGACTGGATTCAGCAGCAGCTCTGGCAGCATAGCGGACTGTTGCTGCGCAATTTCAACAACGTCGGTGCTGAAACCCTCGAACGGTTCTTCAGTGCCCTCGGGGGCGAGTTGATGGAGTATGCGTATCGCTCCACGCCACGATCGCAGGTGCGAGGGCGCATTTACACTTCGACGGCTTATCCAGCATCCGAATCGATTCCCCTACACAACGAGATGTCTTATTCTCGCAACTGGCCGATGCGCATCGGTTTCAGTTGTCTGCAATGCGCGGCGACGGGAGGGGAAACTCCGATCGTCGACAGTCATAAAGTCTGGACGAGTCTCGATGCCGAACTGCGCGAGACGTTCGCGAGCAAGCAAATTTTGTACGTGCGCAACTACAGCGCTCAGCTCGACCTGCCCTGGCAAACCGTCTTTCAAACCAGCGATCGCGACAAGGTAGAAGCGTACTGCCAAATGACAGGCATCGAGTGGGAATGGCGTTCGGGCGATCGCCTGCGTACGCGGCAAGTGTGTCAGGCCGTGGCTCAGCATCCCCGTACGCAAGCGTGGGTGTGGTTCAATCAAGCCCATTTGTTCCACGTCTCGAATTTGCCTGCCGAAACGCGCGAGTCGTTGTTGATGGTGGTATCTGAAGCAGAGCTACCCCGCAACACCTATTTCGGTGACGGTACGCCGATTCCAGATACCGCGTTAGATGCCATTCGAGCGGCTTACGCGGCTCATACGGTGGTCTTTCCGTGGCAGCAGGGGGATATTCTCCTGCTCGACAACATGCTGGCGGCACACGGTCGCAAGCCGTTTACTGGCAAGCGGCAAGTGGTGGTCGGTATGGACGAGCCTTACGATCGCGCGATCGTGGCTGGGGAGGTGAGGGCGTAATGCAAACTCAAGCAACATCTATCCAAGGTTTTCGACTCTCGCCTCAGCAAAAGCAGCTCTGGCTGCAGCAGGCTGGGGGCGATGCTCGGGCCTACGCCGCGATCGCTTCGGTGCGGGCAAAAGGCACCCTCGACGTGCAAAAACTGAAGGTATCTCTTCAACAACTCGTCGAACGTCACGAAATTTTGCGGACGACGTTTCAGGCGCTGCCGGGGATGGAAATCCCGCTGCAGGTGGTGCAAGAAATGGACGCTAGCGAGGCCAATGCTGTCGAGCTGAAGACGATCGATCTCAGTCATCTCAGCGAGGCGGAGCAGCAAGGAGCTATTGTCAGCAAGCTTCAGGCTCTGCAGGCCTCTCCACTCCAGCTCGATCGCCTACCCGTTATCGACTTCATCGCGATTCAATGTTCCGACAATCGGCAGCAATGGTTAATCCGATTGCCTGCGGTCTGCGGCGATCGCCTATCGCTAGAGATTTTGGTGCGAGAACTCGGGCAACTCTATAACGCGAGTCCTGACGGTGACGTCTTTGAAGAGGAGGCATTCCAGTACATCGACTTTTCGGAATGGCAGCACGAACTGTTTGAAGGTGAAGACGCTGCGACGGGACGCCGATTTTGGCAGCAACAGGATCGGTCGAGTTTAGGCGTTCGTCCCGCCGTCATTCGCACGTCCGATGCACACCAATCCTTGCAGCTCTGTCAGCACGAGCTGGACTTTGCCCCGGAAGCGATCGCGGGACTCCAAACGCTAGCCCGCGCCATGGATACATCCGTTTCAGATGTGGTGCTGGCTCTCTGGCAGATGTTGTTCTGGCGACTGACTGGAGAGACAACGGCCATCGGCGTCAGCTACGACGGGCGCAACTACGAGGAACTCGAAAACGCCATCGGGCTGTTTGCCAAAGTGCTGCCTATCTCTTGTCCGCTCGAAGGTGACGATACTATTCGTGAAGTCATCCGGAGATCGCGGCAAGCTGCGGATAAAGCCTCGCAATGGCAAGAGTCATTTGTCTGGGAAGACGTGGCTGGCGATCGCCTCGATATTGTCAGTCTCTGTCCTATCGGTTTTGAAGCGCGATCGCAGCCCGCCTCTCATAACGGAATACCGCTGTCGTTGGAAATCGAGTCGCAATCGACGATTAACCATCGTTTTTGCCTGCAACTGCATTGCATTGAGTCAGGCACATCGCCTCGTTTGGAGATACATTATGATGCCTCGGTTTGCGACCCTGAGGCGATCGCTCTCTTAGCAGAACAGTTCCAGACTCTCGTGACGGGAGCAGTGGTAGAGCCGGATTGCGACATTGCCAGCTTGCCTTTGCTGGGCGATCGCGAGTGTCAGTTGGTGTTGGAGGCATTCAACCAAACGGCGGAGGACTATGCAGCTCCCTGCTGCATTCACCAATGGTTCGAGCAACAGGTTGCCCGTACCCCAGAGGCTCCAGCCTTGGCGTTTGAAGGGGAAGTCCTGACCTTTGCCGAATTGAACAGCCGAGCGAATCAGCTCGCTCGCTACTTGCAACGTCAGGGGATTGAGCCAGAAGTTCTGGTTGGGTTTTGGTTAAAGCGATCGCCTGATTGTATCGTTGCCATGCTCGGTATTCTGAAAGCAGGTGGAGCCTACGTTCCCTTCGACTCCGGCTTGCCGCCAGCAGCCTTCAATTCCCGTCTGCAAGCTGTTCGTCCTCCCGTTTTGTTGACTCACGCCAGCCTCGTCGAGTTGATGACGCTGAACGATATTCAAGTTCTTTGTCTCGATCGCGACTGGGAAACGTCAGTAAGTGGCGAGGTGACAGATAATCTCGACGTTTCAGTGAGTCCAAACCATCTCGCCTACATCTTGTTTACGTCGGGGTCGACGGGTACGCCCAAAGGCGTAGAGATTACGCATGGCAACGCGTTCAACTATCTGCAAGGCATTGGCAGCAGACTCGATATCGTGCCGGGAGATAGCTTTGCGACTGTTTCTACTTTTGCAGCTGACTTGGGCAATACCGTTATCTGGCCGTCGTTATGTCAGGGGGGATGTCTGCATGTCATCGCGCGCGAACGGCTGAGCGATCCTGACGCTCTGGCAAAGTATTGTCGCCAAGAAGCGATCGACTATCTCAAGATCGTGCCCTCTCACCTCGCGGCACTGCTGGAGGCCAGCGACGCGGTCAGCATCCTGCCCCGAAAATGTCTGGTGCTTGGGGGGGAAGCCTCCTATGGAGCGGATATCGATCGCATTCGGGCGTTGGCTCCCGATTGTCGCATTCTCAATCACTACGGCCCCACGGAAAGCACGGTGGGAGTGCTGACCTATCCCGTGGAGGAAGTTCCCAGCGCATCTGATAGCGTGCCGCTCGGTAGACCACTCGGCAACATTCAGCTTTACGTTCTCGACGCTCGCTTCCAGCCCGTTCCCATTGGTGCAGCAGGAGAACTCTACGTTTCGGGTGCTGGCTTGGCGCGGGGGTATTCTCAGCGTCCCAGCGCGACAGCGGCTGCGTTTTTACCCAATCCATTTAGCGAACTGCCCGGCGATCGCCTCTACAAAACGGGCGACCGCGTGCGCTACCGACCCGATGGCACGCTGGTCTTTATAGGACGTAGCGATCGCCAAGTCAAAATTCGCGGTTTCCGCATCGAACTAGGCGAAATCGAACACGCGCTATCTCAATATGCTGGGATTCGTGGCTGTATCGCCCGTGCGAACCTCGACACTCCTGGCTCGATTCAATTGGTGGCCTATCTGAGCTGCGATCGCCCCGATGCGATTTCGGTGGCGGACTTGAAGCAGTTCGCCCAGCAACAGCTTCCCGAGGTGATGGTGCCGACGGCATTCGTACTGTTGGAAGAGTTCCCCCGCACGTCCAACGGCAAAGTTGACTTGCAAGCGCTCCCCGCGCCCGATCTGTTCGATGTCGCGAGTCATGCCTACGTTGCACCTCGCACGGAAGTCGAAAGGGCGATCGCCCAAATCGTCGCTCAGCTTTTGCGCGTGGAACGAGTGGGGATAGACGACAACTTCTTCGCGCTGGGCGGACATTCCTTACTCGCCACCCAGGCCATCTCTCGGTTGCGTCGCGCCTTCGAGGTTGAGCTGCCTTTGGCGACTCTGTTCGAACAACCGACCGTTGCAGGGCTGGCGCGAGCGATTGAAACTTTGATGCGGCAGGATAGCGCCCTCGCTGCGCCGCCTCTCGTACCCGTCGAGCGGCAGGCACACATGCCGCTGTCTTACGCGCAGTGGCGGCTGTGGCTGCTCGATCGTCTCGAACCCAACAGCAGCACCTACAGCGTCCCCTTCACCCTCCGCCTCAGCGGCGACTTGAATCTCTCGGCGCTGGAACGCAGTTTTAACGCCATGACGCAACGGCACGAAGTCTGGCGGACGACGTTTGTAGAAGTGGACGGTCAACCCGTTCAAACCATTGCCGACTATCAGTCGCGATCGCTATCTGTCGTCGATCTACAGCACTTGCCAGAGACCCAGCGGACGGAGGAAGTCCAGCGACGAGTTGCAGAGGACGTTAAAGCACCCTTTGACTTGGCGACAGGCCCCTTGGTGCGGGTGACAGTCTTTACCCTCTCCCCCTCAGAGTCGATCGCACTGTTCGTTACCCATCACATCATTTTCGATGCCTGGTCGCGGGCGATCGTACTGCGGGAGCTAGCGGCGTTCTACACCGCCTTCACCACCGGACGAGAGGTAAATGTGCCGGAATTAGCGATTCAGTACGCTGATTTCGCAGTTTGGCAGCGGCAGTGGCTGCAAGGGGAGGGGCTGGAGCAATTGCTGGCGTACTGGCACCAGCATCTCGCGGGCGCTCCCAACTTGCTAGAACTTCCCACCGATCGCCCCCGTCCAGCAGTCCAAACCTATCGAGGCGATCGCTACGTCGAGCTATTGCCTGCTTCTCTGCGAAATGACCTTGTGGAACTGGGGAGATCGGAGGGTGCCACGTTATTCATAGTGCTGATGGCGGCCTACAAGGTGTTGCTCTGTCGCTACGCCAACTGCAGCGATGTGGTCGTCGGCATCCCGATTGTCAATCGCGGGCGCGCCGAACTGGAAGGGACGATCGGCTTTTTCACCAATACGCTGGCGCTGCGTACCGATTTGTCGGAATGGACGAGCTTCCGAGAGGTATTACTGCGGGTGCGGGCGGTGGCGCTCGAAGCCTACACCCATCAAGATTTACCTTTCGAACAACTGGTGGAGACGTTGCCCATCGAGCGTCAACTTAGTCACAGCCCTGTCTTTCAGGTGCTCATCTCACTGCAAAACACCCCTAGAGCTGAGCTGCAGCTGCCTGGAGTGATTCTGTCGCCGGTCGAAACAGAGGTGAAAACCGCCAAGTTCGATTTGAGCTTGATGATGGAGGAGACCGAAGACGGTATTGGTGCGGCCTGGGAATACAACACCGACCTGTTCGATGCCGAGACGATTGCTCGGATGGCGCGCCATTACCGCACGCTGCTGGAGGCTGCTGTCAGTGCTCCCGATCGCGCTTGGAGCGATCTGCCTCTTTACGACGACGAGGAAAGCGATCGCCTGCGTCTATTGGGTCGCTCTCAGGGTTTAGATACCGTTCCTGCTGGTGGACTGCATGAATGGTTCGAACGTCAAGCCGTGCAAACCCCCGATGCGATCGCGGTGGCGGACGAAACGCGATCGCTCACCTACAACCAGCTAGATAGCTCGGCTCGTCAGGTTGCCCGCCACCTGTGTCATCTGGGAGTTGGAACAGACCAGCTTGTGGCTCTCTGCGTCGATCGCTCTGTTGACATGCTGGTAGGGATGTTAGCCATTCTCAAGGCTGGCGGAGCTTACGTGCCTCTCGACCCCACGTATCCGGCCGAGCGGCTGGACTATATGCTGCGAGATTCCGGGGCGGCGATCGTGGTGACGCAGTCGCACCTATTGAAGAATCTGCCGGTGGGTGATGCTCGCGTGGTGCTGTTGGATGCGGAGGCTGAGGCGATCGACTCCGATCTCGATATCACCCTGCCCGCGACCGTTCATCCCCAGCAGTTGGCCTACCAGATTTACACGTCTGGCTCCACTGGAAAGCCGAAGGGCGTGCAAATTTCTCACGCCGCTGTGGTCAATTTTTTGGCGGCGATGCAGCGGGAGTTGCAGCTTGCTTCAAGCGATATTTTGCTGTCGGTGACGACTCTGTCGTTTGATATTGCTGCGCTAGAACTGTTCCTGCCGCTGACGCTTGGGGCTCAGGTGGCGATCGCCAGTCGCGATGTAGCGGCGGACGGCGTGCTGTTAGGTCAGCTGGTGACCTCCAGTCAGGCAACCGTAATGCAGGCAACGCCTGCCACCTGGCAACTATTACTGGATGCAGGGTGGGACGGTGACGAGGAGCTAAAAGTGTTGTGCGGTGGCGAAGCTTTGCCCTTGCCGCTGGCACACGCTCTCAGTGGCTCTTGCCGAGAGTTGTGGAATGTTTACGGACCCACGGAAGCAACGATTTGGACGGCGTTCGAGCGGATCGAACCGAATGCGGATGCGGTGACGCTCGGTCAGGCATTGGGGAATACGCAGCTGTACGTGCTCGATCGCAGCGGCCAACTGGCACCGTTGGGTGTTCCGGGGGAACTGCACGTTGGTGGGGCAGGATTGGCCAGGGGCTATTTCAACCGCCCCGATCTCACCGCCGATCGCTTCTGCCCCGATCCGTTTAGTTCGCAGCCGGGGGCGAGGCTCTACAAGACGGGCGATCTGGTTAGATATCGCCGCAACGGCAGTCTAGAGTTCCTCGGACGTATTGATAATCAGATCAAGCTGCGCGGTTTTCGCATCGAGCTGGGCGAAATCGAATCCTGCTTATTAGCAGCACCCGACGTGCGCTCGGCGGTCGCGGTCGTGCGGGAAGATCGCGACGGCGATCGCCGTTTGGTGGCTTATGTCATCCTTGAATCCGCTGATGATGGATCGTCTCAGGCAGAGAACGACAGGATTGCAGCGTGGCGGCAACATCTGCATTCGCAGTTGCCTGCTTATATGGTGCCGTCAGCCGTTGTAATTCTGGACGCATTTCCCCTGACTCCGAATGGCAAGGTGAATCGCAAGGCATTCCCCGCTCCCCAGGAGATCGCCTCGCAACCGGAAGACATCATCGCCCCTGAAACTCCGACGCAGATAAAGCTGGCTGACATTTGGGTGCAGATTCTCAATTGCGATCGCGTTGGCATTCACAACTCTTTCTTCGATTTAGGCGGTCATTCCCTGCTCGCCACCCAAGTCATTTCCCGCATTCGCACCGAGTTTGCGGTGGAGTTACCGCTGCGATCGCTATTTGCCACGCCCACGATTGCGGCGATCGCTGTCGAGATCGATCGCTTACTGGAGTCCGGTAAAGCTGAGGCAACCACGGCGATTCCGACCGTGCCTCGCGATCGCCCGCTGCCGCTTTCGCTCGCGCAACAGCGGTTGTGGATTGAAGATCGGCTGTATCCCAACAATCCCGCCTACACGATTCCGACGGCAGTGCGCCTCGCGGGCGATCTCGACCGAGATGTATTGCAACGCTGCCTCGACGAAATCGTCAGCCGTCACGAATCGCTGCGGACGACGTTTGGACTAGAGAACGGCGAGCCCGTCCAAACCATTGCGTCGCCGGGACCGTTCGCGATCGACTACGAAGATCTACGCCAACTCGATGCCAGCGATCGCGAGTCTGAATTAGAGCGCCACATTCGAGAAAAAAGCTTGCGCTGTTTCGACTTGGAACGCGGCCCTTTGCTTCACCTAAAGCTGCTTCAGTTGAGCGATCTCGACCATGCAGCCATTTTGACCACCCACCACATCATTTCGGATGTCTGGTCGATGGGAGTTTTCGTGCGGGAATTGGCAGCTCTCTACGCCGCTTATTCCTCTGGCTTGCCTTCGCCCCTGCCCGCACTCCCGATTCAGTACGGCGATTTTGCCGCTTGGCAGCGCCAGCAACTGGACGGTGAGGTACTACAAGAGCAACTGCACTACTGGCGGCAGCAGTTAGCCGGAAGTTCGCCGCAGGTGTTGGAGGGCGATCTCCCGCGTCCCGCCCAGCGCAGCTATCGCGGCGGTAGTGAGTCTTTCCAACTCTCTGCAGCAGACACGGCAGCTTTGAATGGATTGTGTTTGCAAAACAACACCACGCCGTTCATGCAGGTGATGGCGGCCTTAGCCCTGATGCTGTCTCGCCACGGGCAAACGCAGGATGTGGTTATTGGTACGGATGTGGCTAACCGAAACCGCACCGAACTGGAAAGCGCGATCGGCTTTTTCGTCAATCTGCTTACCATCCGCACCGACCTGTCGGGCAATCCCACCGTCGCGGAATTGGTGGAGCGGGTACGCAATACTTCCCTGGATGCATATGCTAATCAGGACATCCCCTTCTCTCAGTTGGTGGACGAACTTCAGGTCAAACGCCAGGCAGGAAGCACCCCGCTATTTCAAGTGCTGTTGGTGTACCAAAACGTTCCGTTCACCCAAGTCGAGCTTCCCGGATTGACCCTGAGTTCGATCGACATCTCCAACCAGCGGGCCAAGTTCGACATCGCGTTGTTTATCAGCGAAACCGACGCTGGCCTGCAAGGTACGTGGCGCTACAGTACCGACTTGTTTGAAGCCGACACCATGCGCCGGTTCTCGCAGCAGCTTTCCACACTTTTGCATCGCTTCGCTCAAGACCCCACCTGCCGCATTGACAGTCTCGACATGCTCACCCCCGAAGAGAAACAGGCGCGAAAAACCAAGAAAACCAAGCGATCGCAGCGTAAATTCTCCAAATTTGCCAAAGCGGCTCCCAAAGCGATCGCGATCGCCGAACGTCCGTTGGTCGAGACGCGACTGTTGAACGATGACAGCGTCTTGCCTCTGCTGGTTGAACCGGCCAGCGACGATACCGATTTAATTGATTGGGCCGCCAATCATCGCAGTTGGATTGACGAGAAGCTGGTCCAGCACGGAGGCTTGCTTTTCCGTAGCAACCAACTTACCTCTGCGAAGGCATTCGAGGCGTTTGCCCAAGCCCTTTGTCCGCAGCTTTTCGCCAATTACGGCGATCTCCCTCGCGCCAGTGCGGGCGGCAAGGTCTACGGCTCCACCCCCTATCCTTCCGATAAAGCCATCCTCTTCCACCACGAGAGTTCGCACTTGCAGCAGTGGCCGATGAAAATCTGCTTCTACTGCTCCATTGCGCCCGAAGAGGGAGGCGAAACGCCGATTGCGGACGGTCGTGAAATTTATCGCTTGTTAGACCCAGAGCTGCGCGATCGCTTCGAGCGATTGCAAATTGCCTATACCCGCCACTTCATTCCCGGCTTTGATGTCAGTTGGCAGCAATTTTTCAACACGGAAGACCGTGCTGACGTTGAAGCCAGATGTCAGCGCGATCGCGTGCAGTGGGAATGGACGGCAGAGGGCGGCCTCAAAACGCGACAAATCCGCCCCGCGATTGCGCGACATCCAAGAACTGGCGATCGCATTTGGTTCAACCAACTGCTGCTCCACCACGTCGCCTGTCTGGACGACCACATCCAAAAGTCCCTGATTGACACCTGGGGTGAGGACAATCTGCCTCGCCACGCCTACTACGGCGATGGTTCGGCGATCGTCCCTGAGGAGATCGCTGCGATTCAAGCCGCCTACGATCGCGCTCAGATCGTATTCCCGTGGCAGCAGGGAGACGTGTTGGCGATCGACAACATGCTCGCCGCCCATAGCCGCAATCCCTTCCGGGGCGATCGCAAAATCCTGGTGGCGATGGGAGACATGCTCGCCGCTGATACTTCCGGTGAATCGCCAAAATCATCGCCGCCTTCGTAAGACCGGTCAATTGCTTGTCCTTCGTCCCGATTCGCTTCCAACCCGCTCTTGATATTCGCTATGACCACCGCTCCTCCTACCCCAATGCCAGCATCCGAAGCTCTCCAAGGGTTTCGCTTGTCTCCGCAGCAGCGGCATCTGTGGTCTCTGCAACAGGACAACGCCACCTATGCCTGCCAGGCCGTCGTACGGTGGACTGGTTCTTTGGATAGCGATCGTTTCCAACAAGCTCTGCAACAGGCGATCGATCTCTACGACATTCTCCGCACCAGCTTCCCTCGTCGTCCTGGCACCAAACTGCCGCTACAGGCGATCGCCGAGACGGGTGCTCCGATTTTGGCAGAGCAGGATTGGACTGACTTCAGCGCAGACGATCGCCGCGATCGCTTGCAGGCGTGCTTGCAGTCAGAACGACAGCACTTAATCAAGCTCGGTCAAAGTTTGCGGGTGGTTCGAGCCACATTGTCCGAGCGAGAAAGCTGGGCGATCCTGACGCTGTCGGGACTCTGCGGCGATCGCCGTTCGCTGCAGCTTTTGCTAGAAGCGATCGTTGAAGCCTACGAGTCAGACGGCACTTCGAATGACGAGGACGACGAACCCGTTCAGTACCTTCAGGTGTCTGAATGGCAAAACGAATTACTCGAAGACGAGGACGACGACTACTGGCCGCAACAGTTGGCACCTTCACCGCCCGTGCTGCTGCCTTTAGAGCGCGCAGCAACGTACGAGTTTGTGCCTGAGGTGTTGACCGAGTCGTTGCCTGAGGACACTACAGCTCAACTTAGAAACCTAGCTGATGCACAGGATGTTGAAGCTGCTGACATTCTGCTCGCGTGCTGGCAGGTTCTGCTGTGGAAGTTAACGGGCGAAACGGACGCTAAACTCCACTTGCTCGCTGACGGTCGAGATGATGAAGAACTAGAAACAGTGCTCGGCGCTCTAGCGAAATGGCTTCCCCTTCGCTATCAACTGCAACCGTCCTATCAATTCACCGAAGTTCTAGAGCGCTCCCATCGAGATGTGTTTGAGGCTCGCGAGTATCAAGATAGCTTTGACTACATTGCTGATGATGACAGCACCGGGGACGCTGATGCCATTGGATTTGAATGGGCAGACGTACCGGGAACCCTTCAGGCTGGAGCGAAAACGATCGCATTGGAGCATCAGAGCGTTTACAGTCAACGCCTCAAGCTGGCTCTCGTCTGTTGCCAACGAGATCGCGACCTTACCCTCGAATTCCACTACGACACTCAACGCTTACTGCTCTCCGATATCCAACGACTGAAACAGCAGTTTCTCGCCCTCCTCAACGATGCTCTTGCCCATCCCGATCGCCCCATCGATTTACTGGAGATTCTCGACGATCGCGATCGCCATTATCTATTGCAGGAGCTGAATGCCACGGAGCGAGAGTTTGCCGCGATCGAAGGCATTCACGTTCTGTTTGAAGCCCAAGCCGAACGCCATCCCGACCGCGCAGCGGTGGTGGGTCGAGACCAGACGTTGACGTATGCGCAACTGAATCAAAAAGCCAATCAACTGGCTCGCCACCTGCAAAGTTTGGGGGTGAATTCAGAAGCGATCGTCGGGATTTCTCTCTTGCGCTCGGCAGCGACCATCGTCGCTTTGTTAGGTGTGCTCAAAGCTGGCGGAGCCTACCTACCTCTCGATCCGACATTACCGGTTGAAGCCGCTGCTCAACGGCTCGAAGATGCTGGCGCGATCGCCCTTGTCAGCGAAACCCGCCTTACCGCCAGAGTGCCCGAGTCTGCATCGCAGGTGATTTACCTCGATGGCGATGACGCAGACGCGATCGCCGCTCATTCCAACGACAATCTCCCTTGCCAGAGCCAACCCAACCATTTGGCTTACGTCCTTTACACCTCTGGCTCGACGGGAACGCCCAAAGGAGTCGCGATCGAGCATCGCCACATCCTTAATTACCTCCAGGCCATTTCGTCTCAGCTCCATTTGCCTGAGGTCGCGCATTTTGCTTTGGTCTCTACCTTTGCCGCCGACCTCGGCAATACCGTCCTGTTCCCTGCGCTGACTTCGGGTGGCTGCCTGCATGTCATCCCTGAAGAGCAGGTGGCCGATGCTGCTGCATTAACTGCGTACTTCCAGGAACATCCGATTGATTGCCTCAAGATCGTTCCTTCCCACTTAGCCGCACTGTTACTCTCGGCATCGCCCGAAGCTTTGCTACCCAAACATCAACTGGTGCTGGGCGGCGAAGCCTTGAGTGCAGACTTGCTCGCCACTTTGCGATCGCACGACTGTGCCATCCTTAACCACTACGGCCCCACCGAAACCACTGTAGGTGTACTCACTCACCTCACTAGTGCAGATGATACCGATATCGTGCCTCTCGGTCGCCCCTTAGCGAATTGCCGCGCATACGTCCTAGATGCCCGCCAGCGCCCTGTCCCCATTGGCGTAGTCGGCGATCTTTATGTCGGCGGCGCACAAGTGGCACGCGGCTACATCAATCGTCCAAATCTGACCTCAGAACGATTCCTCCCCGATCCATTCAGTCAAGCTGAAGATGCCAAACTCTACAAAACCGGCGATCGCGTCCGCTATCTTGCAGACGGCAAGCTGGAGTTTGTCGGTCGCAGCGATCGCCAAGTCAAGCTGCGCGGCTTCCGCATCGAACTCGGAGAAATTGAAGCCGCTTTAGTTGGACATCCCGCCATTCAACAGGTTGCCGTCACCGTTTGGACGAAGAGCGAGAGCGATCGCCGCTTGGCCGCCTATCTGGTCGCCGCCAAAGGTCAATCGTTGCCCAGTACTAGCGACCTGCGGCAGTTCCTCCAGCAGAAGCTGCCCCCGTTCATGCGTCCGTCTAGTTTCACCCCCCTGAAAACGCTTCCCCTCACAGCCAACGGCAAGGTGGACTGGAAAGCCCTGCCCGACCCCGACCTCAGCCGTGCTGACCTAGAGGCATCCTACGTGCCGCCTCGTACCGAGGCCGAGCGCCAAATTGCCGCCCTCTGGCAAGAGATTCTCGGGATTGAAAAAGTGGGCATCCGGGATAACTTCTTCGATCTAGGTGGTCATTCCCTCTCCGTGATTGCCACCCACGCCAAACTGCGGGAACTGTTCGATCGCGATATTGCCATCACCGAGCTGTTTCAATACACCACGGTCAGCGACCTCGCCGCCCACCTGACCCAAAGTCAAACTCAACCCTCCGCCGTCGATCGCAGTCGAGATCGCGCTGCCAGCCGCTTAGAGTCCCGCCAGCGCCGTCCTACGCGATCGCGCTAATCCAGCAGGAACCCTGCTTTTCACGTCCAGATCTCTACGTTCGATTCGCTATGACTGCCGCCACTCAACTTTCCCCGAACGCGATCGCCATTATTGGAATGGCGAACCGTTTCCCCGGTGCGGCCACCCCTGCCCAGTACTGGCAGAACTTGAGTCAGGGAGTCGAGTCGGTTTTGTTTTTCACGGATGAGGAGCTGCAAGCGAACGGTGTCAATCAGCAGACGCGCGATCGCCCCAATTTCGTCAATGCGGGTGTCGTGTTGGAAGATGTGGACTTATTCGATGCCGACTTTTTCGGCTATCCTCCCCGCCAAGCCCAGATTATGGATCCGCAGCAACGCCTCTTCCTGGAGCTGGCCTGGGAAGCGCTAGAAACGGCTGGCTACAATCCCAACCTTTGTGCCTATCCCATCAGTCTGTTTGGCGGTGTTGGCGTTGGCAGCTACTTTCTCTACAACCTGTTTTCCAATCCCGAGCTGATTGCTACGGTTGGTGTCGGCCAGATTCGTCACAGTAATCGCCCCGACAACCTGGCTACTCGCGTGGCCTATAAGCTCAACCTGAAAGGCCCGGCTCTGACAGTGCAGACAGGGTGTTCTTCATCGCTGGTGGCAGTCCATCTCGCCTGTCAAAGCTTGCTCGATCGCGAGTCCGATTTAGCTTTGGCTGGAGGAGCCTGCATCCAACTGCCGCAAGGCATAGGCTATTTGCACCAAGCAGGTGGTATTAATGCTCCGGACGGCCACTGCCGTGCCTTTGACGCGCGGGCTGCTGGCACGATTTTCGGCAGCGGAGCTGGCATGGTCGTGCTGAAGCGCTTGGAGGAAGCGGTTGAAGATGGCGATACCATCTACGCCGCGATTCGGGGGTCTGCCATCAATAACGACGGAGCCGCCAAAATTGGCTACACGGCTCCCAGTATTGAGGGTCAAGCGGCTGTTATTGCTGAAGCGATGGCGATAGCTGAAGTCGAACCCACCGACGTGTCCTACGTTGAAGCCCACGGAACTGGAACCGCTCTAGGAGACCCGATTGAAGTCGCAGCCCTAACCCAAGCATTTCGTTCGGAAAATCATACGGCTCCAGCCACTTCTGCACATGGCTATTGCGGCTTGGGGTCTGTCAAAACCAATCTCGGTCATTTGGATGTGGCAGCGGGTATTGCCGGATTGATCAAAACCGTCTTGGCGCTGCAACACCAGCAAATTCCCCCCAGCCTGCACTATCAAACTCCTAATCCCGCCATCGATTTCGCCCGCAGTCCGTTCTACGTCAACACTGATTTAAAAGACTGGAACTGCGGCGATCGCCCTCGGGTCGCTGGAGTCAGTTCCTTTGGCATCGGCGGCACCAACGCCCACATCATTCTCGAAGAAGCCCCTATTCCCGAACCGTCAGGTGCCTCCCGCCCTTGGCAACTACTGCCGCTTTCTGCCAAAACGGCGGCCGCGCTTGATGTCGCTACGACGCAACTGGTCGAGTATCTCCAACAACAACACCCCGAGCAGTCCCTCGCTGACGTAGCTTACACTCTGCAGCTCGGTCGGGTGCCCTTCGCCCACAGGCGATTCGTGTTGTGCCAGAGCGCGAGCGAGGCGATCGCCGCCCTCCAACAACCAGACCGCAGCTCGACTCCACAACGAGAAGCCAGCAACAAAACAGTAGCCTTCCTCTTTCCCGGCCAAGGGTCGCAACACGTCAATATGGGGCGCGATCTGTACGATAGCGAACCCGTGTTTCGCCAAACCATCGATCGCTGCTGTCAGCTTTTAGACCCCCTGCTGGAATTAGATTTGCGATCGCTGCTCTACCCCGAACCGGAAGAGAAAGCCCAAGCCGAACGACGGTTAAAACAAACGGATATCGTCCAACCCGCGTTATTCGTTGTTTCTTACGCCTGGGCGCAGTGGTGGGCCAGTTGGAACATTCAGCCGCAAATGGCGATCGGTCATAGCATCGGTGAATACGTGGCGGCTTGCCTGGCGGGCGTGTTTTCCCTTGAAGATGCCCTGCGTTTGGTCGCCGTGCGGGGACGACTGATGTCTCAAATGCTTCCGGGGGCAATGGTGGCCGTTCCGCTGGCTGCTAGCGACATCGAACCTTTGTTACTTGAAGGGACGGCGATCGCTGCCTACAACGCACCGGAATTGTGTGCGGTGGCGGGGACTCCTGAAGCGATCGTCGCTTTCCAAACCCAGCTAGATCGGCAAAACATCAACTATCGGGCGCTGCACACTAGCCACGCATTTCACACCAGTGCAGTCGATGGCGTTGCTTCAGCTTTTGCCGCTGAACTGGCAAACATTTCTCTGAACGCTCCTCAATTTCCCTTCATTTCCAATCTCACGGGCACCTGGATCGACTCCGAGACGGCTAGTGACCCCGACTATTGGGTGCGACACATGCGCCAGCCGGTGCGCTTTGCCGATGGCGTGCAATGTTTACTCAAATCTCCCGATGTCGTGCTGTTGGAAGTTGGGCCTGGGCAAGCTCTGACGACATTGGCGCGCAAACAAGCCACTCCTGAGTCCGCGCTCTTTGCCTCCGCCCGCCATCCCAAGCAAGAACGTTCCGATGTGGCTGCTGCTTTAAAAGCTCTCGGTCAGCTATGGCGATGCGGAGTAGAGGTGGATTGGACGGGCGGATATGACGACGAGACGCGGCACCGCATTCCCCTACCGACTTATCCATTTCAACGCCAGCGTCATTGGGTGGACATGTCTCCCCAGTTCTTACGCGCCCTCGCGGGAAGCGTCGTACCTACAGAGACAAGTCTTGAGACGCCGTCCGCTAATGGCACCGTTCCGGCTGCGACAACCGTCTCGACTCAGTCCACAACCACTCAAGAGAAGACGCAGCTCGCTCTTTTGAGCAGTGAAGATGAGCCGACGGGTGATGCAGAAATCGCGATCGCCCGAGCCTGGGAAAAAGTATTGGGTATCGCTCCGATTGGCATTCACGCCAACTTCTTCGAGCTAGGCGGCGACTCCGTCCAAGGCATTCAAATTCTGTCACTGGTGCAGCAAGCCGGATGGCAGGTCGATCCTGCCCAATTATTCCAGCATCAAACCATCGCCTCTTTAGCGGCGATCGCCACGCCCACACAACCCAACGAAGCCGAACAGGGCATCGTGGCCGGGGCCGTCCCTCTCGTTCCCAAACAACAGCACTTTCTCAGTCAGCAACCCCTGCACCCGGAGAGTTGGGTGCGATCGTTGGTGCTCGATTGTGGCGTTGCTCTCGATGCTGAGTTGTTGAAAGAAGCGACACGGCTTTGTTTGTTGCGCCACGACGCTTTGCGATTGTCGTTCGCGCAGACAGAACGAGGCTGGGAAGCGAGCCAAGCTGACACTGTTGTGTCGGTTCCTGTCTCTGTCCACAACGTTGCCGTCTCCAAGCGGAAAGAAGAGGAGGCTGCCATTCAAGCTGCTGTGGCAGATATTCAGGCTGGGTTTGACCTGTCAACGGGGCCGTTACTGCACGTTGCGTTGTTTGAACGCGGTGGCGATCGCCCGAATCGTCTTTGGATTTCAGCTCACGAATTCGCGATCGATCGGACTTCGCTGTTGGTGCTGCTCGAAGATTTGTTGCTGGCCTATCAAGTATTGCAACGCGGGATGACGGTGGAGTTCAGACCCAAAACCTGTTCGTTCAAACAATGGGCAGAACAGGTGCGAGAAGTAGCCGAGCGCCCTCCAGTCAAAGCCGAGCGCAGCTACTGGCAAACCCAGTTGCAATCCAGCGTCGCGCCACTCCCCCTCGATCGCCCCAGAGGCGAAAACTTGGCCGGCTCGACCGATACCGTCAAAATTGCGATTTCTAAACGCTACACCCAACAGTTACAGGAGAAAGTTAGCACTATCGGCATCGATATCGAAGCCTTTTTACTGTCCGCGCTATCGATCGCCCTAGGAAATTGGACGGGCTCGCGATCGCTTGCCGTCGATCTTGAATCTTCGGGCAGAGACCTATTGGAACGCTCGGCCTTTAGTGAAACGGTCGGCGCTTTCAGCAGCATTTATCCTGTTAAGTTTGCGGCTGCCTTTGACGACGAACCTCAGGCAATCGTGCGGAAAGTGGCCGAAACGCTGCAAGCCGTTCCCTCTGGAGGCGTTCACTTCGGCCTATTACATCATCTCGAAACTCCTGCGGCAGATACGCGATCGCGTTCTAGTAGCCCCATCCGTTTCGACTACCTCGGTACTCTCGTAGGCACCGAGTCTGCAACCGAGAACTCGACGGATGACTCATCAACAACTTCTGGAACGACTTCTGGGCTGCCGCTGACGTTGGTGCCAGAGCTTTGTATGTCCAGCCGCAGTCCCTCAGATCGGCGACCTTATCTGCTGGAACTGCAAAGCTACATTGCTCAGGACTGCCTGCATTTGAATTGGCAGTACAGCTCCGCACTGCACAATCGCAAAACGATCGTCCGGTTGGCCGAAACTACTGCAAAGACTCTGCAAGCATTGGCCACAGCCACTGAAGCGCAGCCGGAAGTCACCGCTCCCCCTAGCTTTGCCGCATCCCAAATCGACCCCAAAGATCGCGATCGCCTGCTCGATGCCTTGCGATCGTCCCAATAGCCGCCCATCCGTCCAGTTTGAGGTAGACCGTGCCAGACCGCGCCGTTGAAGACATCTACGAACTCTCCCCCATGCAGCAGGGGATGTTGTTCCACACCCTGGCCTCGCCTCAGTCAGGGGTCTACGTGCAGCAGTATTCCTGGACGTTGCAAGGCGAACTAAATCTGCCCATCCTCCAGCAGGCCTGGCAGCAGGTCATCGATCGCCACGCTATCCTGCGTACTTCATTTCACTGGGACAACCTGGAAAAGCCCTATCAAGTGGTCTACGAGCAGGTCGAGCTGCCATTCGAACATCTCGATTTCAGTCAAATAACCGAAGCCGACCGAGAAGCCATTCGCCAGCAGTGGCTGGAAACTGACCGAACCAAAGGGTTCGAATTAACCTCAGCCCCCTTGATGCGGGTTGCGATTCTCCAGCTCGATAGCGATCGCTTTCAGGTGGTGTGGTGCTATCACCACATGTTGTTAGACGGCTGGTCGCTGGCCACTCTCTACAAAGAGGTGATGTTGGGGTACGAAGCGCAACTGCGTCAGAAAACGCTCCAGTTGCCCCCGCCACACCGATACAGCGATTACATCCACTGGCTGCACCAGCAAGATCCTGATGAGGCCGAAGCTTACTGGCGACAAACTCTGGCAGGATTTCGAGAGCCCATCGCCTTAAACCTCGATCGCCAACGCCGCGCTGCTAGTTCTATAAATCGAGCGGAAAGTGCAAAATGCCGGATGGCTTTAGACGCCGACTTGAGCGATAAACTCGTTCACCTGTCACGCCAACACCAACTCACCCTCAATACCATTGCGCAGGGGGCTTGGGCGCTTTTGCTAAGCCACTATTCGGGCGAAACCGATATCGTCTACGGCACGGCTTCATCTGGCCGCCCGCCCGCCATTGCCAACGTGAACGCGATCGTCGGTCTGTTTCTCAGCACGCTGCCCGTGCGGGTTCGTATCGACCCCGACGTGCTGTTGATGGACTGGCTGCAATCTTTGCAAATGCAACAGGTGGAATCGCGGAAGTACGAATATACTCCCCTCAGCCGTATTCAAAGCTATAGCGAGCTACCCCCTGCCACGTCTTTATTCGAGCATTTGCTTGTCTTCGGCAATACCCCCGTCGAGTCTGCGACCACCACGCCATCCGGCAGTCTCACTTTGGTCGAAAGAGACGAATTCGAGAAAACCAATTTCCCCATCACGGTCTTAATTTCACCAGGAGCCAATCTCTCGGTGGAGCTTCTGTACGATCGCGATCGCGTGGATCGAGACAGTGCCGAGCAACTGTTAGATCGCTACCGCACCCTCCTAACAGACATTGCGATCGCTCCTCATCGCTGCTTATCTGACATCACTCTGGCAACCCCCGACCTGGAGCAGCAGGCACGGTGGAATGAAACTGCTACCGACTATCCCGATCGCTTCTGTCTCCCCGATCTGTTTGTCCAGCAAGCTCATCTCACCCCCGAGGCGATCGCTGTTGCTTGCAATGACAAAGAACTAACGTACTCCGAACTAGAACAGCGCTCAGATAGCTGGGCTAGCCATCTACAGCAATTAGGGATTGGCCCGGACGTGCCGGTGGGTCTGTGCGTGGATCGATCGTTCGATCTCCCCGTCGGACTGCTTGCCATCCTTAAGGCAGGAGGCACTTGCGTTCCCCTCGACCCCACGTATCCCGCCGAACGCCTGCGAGCGATATGCGCGGATGCTTGCATGCCGGTCATTCTCAGCCAACAGTACCTATGCGCTCGCTTGCCTGAAACCTCGGCCAAAGTCCTGTGTTTGGATCGCTTAGACGAAGTCGAGTTCGATGCTGAGACTCGCCCAGCTGCTCCTAAACTGCACCCAGATAACCTGGCTTATTTGCTTTACACCTCCGGCTCCACTGGGCGTCCGAAAGGGGTGGCGATGACCCACCGAGCGATCGTCAATCTGGTGCACTGGCAGCGATCGCACTCTGACGCAACGGTTTCCAGTCGTACTCTTCAATTCACGTCGCTCAACTTCGACGTTGCGTTCCAGGAAATCTTCTCCACTTGGTATGCGGGTGGCACCCTCGTTCTGGTTTCAGAGACCGCGCGGCGCGACATTCCTCAACTGCTGCTGCGTTTGGATGAGTGGCGGGTTACTCGCCTGTTTTTACCGTTTGTGGCGCTACGGCAATTGGCGGAAGTAGCGATCGAACAGCAGATCTTCCCCAATCATCTACGCCAAGTTATTACGGCGGGCGAGCAATTGCAGATCGTACCGCAGCTAGAAACCTTCTTCTCGACGCTCAAACACTGCACCCTCCACAATCACTACGGCCCTTCTGAAACCCACGTTGCCACCGCCGAACCGCTGTCCGATCCTCCTAAGACGTGGCCGATGCTTCCCCCCATTGGTCGTCCTATTGCCAATTCGACCATCTACATCCTCGATGCCAAACTACGCCCAGTCGCAACGGGCCTGCCGGGCGAACTGCACGTTGGTGGCGTTCTACTGGCACGCGGTTACCTCAATCGCCCCGACCAGACCGCAGCGAAATTCATTCCCAACCCCTTCAGCGATAGCCCCGGCGACCGCCTCTACAAAACGGGCGACTTGGCTCGCTATTTACCCGACGGTTGCATCGAATATTTGGGACGCATCGACAATCAAATTAAGCTGCGGGGTTATCGCATCGAGTTAGGTGAGATTGAAGCTGTCTTAGCCCAAGCCCCAACTCTCAAAGCTGTGATCGCTTCCGTACATACCAATGCAGATGGCGATCGCCGATTGGTCGCCTACGTCATTCCCACCGAACCAGACGCTGTGTCAGTCAGCGATCTCAAGCAATTTCTGCAAGAGCGGCTGCCCGATTACATGGTGCCCAGTGCCTTTGTTATTCAGGAAACGTTCCCCCTCACCCCCAGCGGTAAAGTCGATCGCCGTGCATTACCGCCACCCTCGAGCGATCGCCCTGAATTAGAGACGTCCTACACTGCTCCACGCACGCCGACCGAAGAACTGCTTGCTAGCCTCTGGTCTGAAGTATTGGACGTGGAGCGCGTTGGCGTTCGCGATAATTTCTTCGATTTAGGCGGTCACTCTCTGCTTGCCATCCGGCTCGCGTCCCGCACGCAAACGGCAATCGGAAGACCGTTACCTCTGCTCAAACTGTTTGAATTTCCCACCATTGCCGAGCTAGCCGCATTCATCGATCGCGATCGCCAAACGTCTTCTGGGCAAGCGCTTTTGCCATTAGTCCCCGTCGAGCACGCTGAAGAACGACCGCTATCTCCCACGCAACGACGCCTCTGGTTCTTTACCGAGCAGGTATCGCCGGATCATTACTTTTACAACACCGCAACGGGGCGTCAGATTACAGGGCCGCTCGATATTGCCGTGTTGCGGCAGTGCTTGCAGACTATTCAGCAGCGTCACGAGAGCATTCGCACGACCTTTCGGGCAGAAGGCGATCGCGTCATCAAAAAGGTAATCTCAGACCCACCCGTTAGACTGCTAGTCGTCGATCTCAGCGGTCTGCCTAAATCGATCCGTGCTGCTGAAACTGAACGCCTCGCCATCCTCGAATTTCGCCAACCCTTCGACCTGGCAAACGAGCCCCTCCTGCGTACTACTTTAATTTGGGAACAGCCCGAACACGCGATCGCTCTTTTTACCTTCCATCAACTGGCCTTTGATGCCTGGTCGCGTAACGTCTTTATGCGGGAGCTGGAATTGCTGTATCCAGCGATCGCCAACAGCCAGCCCTCTCCCTTACCCCCTCTGGCCGTTCAATACGATGACTTCGTTGAATGGCAGCAGAAACGCTTGGACAGCGGCACCCTTGCAGCCAGTCAAACCTACTGGCAAGAGCACCTCGCTCCTCCTCTTCCCGTGCTCGACTTAACCACCGATTACCCTCGCCCCCCCGTCAAGAGCTTCCGAGGTGACATTCAACTACTGCGCATTCCCTCAGGACTCGCCGAGCGCTGCCGGAAACTGAGCCAGAAGGAGGGCGTCACCCTCTATATGACCCTGCTGGCTGCGTACTCGATTTGGCTTTACGCCTACAGCCAGCAAGAAGAAGCGATCGTGGGGACTTCCGTTGCCGATCGCATTCACACCGAAGTGGAATCATCCATTGGCAGTTTCAACAACTACTTGGCGCTACGTCTAAATCTATCTGGCAATCCCACCTTTAAGGAATATCTAGGGCGTATTCGCAAGATTGCTCTAGCCGCATACGCTCACCAAGACATGCCCATCGACCTGCTGGTGGAATCTCTCGATCTAGAACAGGACCTCAGCCGCACTCCCATTTACCAAGCCGCTTTCGCCTACAAGCGCTATCTCGACAACCCCGAAACTCGCAGCAGCAACCTCGAATTTCGTTCCTATCCAGTCAATTGGGGCACTGCCCGCTGCGATCTCACCCTCTCGTTGCTGGATAGCGGCGAAGAAATCGTCGGCTTTTTGGAATACAGTGCCGATTTATTTTCTGCGGACACGACGGTCGAAATGCTGCGTCACGCCCTCGTGTTGCTAGAGGCGATCGCCACCGACCCCAATCGCCGTTTGAGCGAATTGCCCCTGAAGCCAGGTTCTGAACTGCTCGACTATCCCACCCCCAAACAGGAGCATTACCTGAAGGCTTTCGCCCACCGCCACACGCAGCGCACCGAGCGGTCTAAACAGCTTGCAACTGCGGCGCGATCGCGCGTTGCCGATCGTCGCTATTCCAACGGTTTTCATTCCCGCCTCAAAAACACGATCTATCCCTTGACCGTAGAAAGGGCCGAGGGCGCTTGTCTCTGGGATATGGACGGCAACGAATATCTCGACTTGACCATGAGCTACGGGGTGACGTTGTTCGGTCACAATCCTCCTTTCGTGAAAGCTGCTCTCATAGACCAAATCGAGCGCGGCTTCCCCCTCGGTCCCCAAACTCCGCATACAGCAGAAGTTGCCCAGGCTATGCAAGCTTTAACTGGGGCAGAACGAGTGACCTTCGCGAGCACCCGAACCGAAGCCTTCATCGCTGCCGTTCGCCTCGCCCGTGCGCGAACGCAGCGACCTAAGATTGCTGTATTCGCAGGCTCATATCACGGCACGGCTGACACCACCCTCGCTCGCGCCCAAAGTCTCAACCTCAATCCTCAAGGCGTCCCAGGAACGGCTGGAATTCCAGCCAGCAGTGTTGCCGACGTTCTTGTACTGGACTACGGCAACCCGCGATCGCTTGAAATCGTTGAGACCCGCGCTGACGAGCTAGCTGCAGTGTTGGTGGAACCCGTGCAAAGCCAAATTGCCGATCGCCTCGATCTGCAACCCAAAGGCTTTTTGCAGCAGTTACGTCAGCTCACCCGTCAGCGGGACATCGCTTTGATTTTTGATGAAGTCGTGTTCGGCTTCCGCATTCATCCCGGCGGCTGTCAGGCATGGTTTGATGTCGAGGCCGATTTGGCCGTTTACGGCAAACCCGCTGGTGGTGGATTGCCCCTGGGCATCGTAGCAGGGAAAGCTGACTACTTGGACGCGATCGACGGTGGCAGCTGGCAGTTCGGCGATGATTCTGCTCCATCCGTTCAACTCTCGGAGTTCGGCAGTACCTTCGGCACACACCCTCTCACCATAGCTGCAACCCGAGCAGTTCTGGGAGAAATTCAGCAGCAGGGGCCGCAACTGCAAATTCAGCTGAACCAGCGCACCGCTCAATTTGTCGATCGCCTCAACCGAGTATTCCTCACCGAACGATTCCCCCTGCAAATGAAGCATTTCGGCTCTCGCTTCGGCCTAACATCGATTGGCGGTGCTTTAGTGCGCAGCACGGCCCATATCTTCCGGCAGCACCTACTAGAACGAGGAGTTTACCTCCAGGGCGATTGTGGTTCTTTCTCCACTGCCCATACTGACGCCGATATCGAAGCGATCGCTCTTGCCTTTTGCGATAGTGCCAATGCTATGCGATCGGGCGGCCTGCTTCCGGACTGATCGCAATAAACTCTCATTTGGAGTGTTGACATGCAGCCCTTTCTTTTGCAACCTTCGGGAGCCCCCCCATTAACGACTTGCTCGAACCTATCCATTCCTCGATTCGCGGAGACCTTGCTATGAATGACATGGGCGCTTACTGCAAAGCCTATCAACTCAAACAGTTACGCCAATTCGAGCAGTGGCCGCAATCACTTGCTGCCACCCGGAAAGAAACGCAAATGGTGGACGGTCGCGATCGCGAAACCCAGAGACCGCTTAACGACGAAGACGTTCTCTACCTGCAAGAAACCTACATCGTCACCGACGGTCTGTTCTTAAATCAGAATGTGGTCTTCGATGCCGTCACCGATGCTTGGAAGGATTTCTGCGATCGCGTTTTGGATTTTAAAATCCCTAAGTACGCCCAACCTGTAGGGGAAACAGGCGATCGCGAGTAATACTCGCATGTGATTGGGTGAAATGTGTGGGTGAATCGCCTTGATTTGGGGCACATCCGAG
>JBCBVC010000005.1:0-69566 GCA_039817845.1 Cyanobacteria bacterium J06642_2 | reverse complement strand
AAGTTTTTTCTAAATAAGCCTCAGCGGTACTCCCTCTCACCGTTGCCACACGTCTGCCGGCTAAATCTTTAGGTCCTTGAATGCGACTTTGTAAACGTTGTACGGTCAAAGCGGAACTAACTGAAGCTGTAAAATATGAGATCAATATAATACTGCCAAACATCCATAGCGTAGCAACAATCCTGCCTACAAAACCGACTGGTGCCTTATCTCCGTATCCCACGGTAACTACCGTGACAACTGCCCACCAACATGCCTCAATAATTCCTCGACGATATGAGTGAGGAAACATGTCAGGATTTACTTTACGCTCAAAAAACCAAATAATGTGAGCGGAAATGCCGACGAGCAAAATGAGCAATCCAATCATCTCCAGTAATAGTGGAGAAAAGATGAGATAAAGGATTGAAAATCTGTGGTTTCGCAATCGAGATTTGACAAGAATTTGAAGGCCAGAATCAAAGAATGGGTAAGAAAAATCTACATTGGCTTCTCGCGTGGCAGTGATTGTAATACCGGCCATCCCGACATCGGCACTACCTGTTTGTACTTTGTCCAGCAGCTCAGCAACTGTCGCGACCCCATAAAGCTCGAAGTCGATGTCGACCTCTTCAGCGATCGCATTCCACAAGTCAATACTAAAACCGACATAGCTACCCTCTTCCTCATAAGAGAATGGCCTAAAGGGTTTGGTGACCACCTTGACGGGGGCGGAGGGTTGGGCAACCCCGAGCTCTGTTCGGATGAGCACTCCTCCTAAAAGAATGCCAGCGAGTGTGACAAGCGAAACAACTCGAAAACGCATAGGAATGTGCAAGTCAAACGAACTTCTACGCTATTTATAAACCAGTCAGAAATCTCACGTGAGAGACTCGCGGATATCAACTTCGCACGTAGCTTCCTTTCCAGGTAGATAGGAGATCGCCCCTTGCTTCACATCAGTTTGGCGGGATGAATCTCTCCGTACGTCGAGAGGGGCCGGAATTGTCCTAGGCTTGAGTACGGAAGGATGCCAACAGGGCTGTTACGCGCCCGCACGGACTGACGGCCAGCTTTATTTCACGTATTTCACAGCTAGGGAGAGCGATCGTGACTGCCACACAAACCTCGTTTCCGATTGATTTGACAGCGTACAAGTCTCTGTCGCTCGATGCGTCGAGTCCTACATTGACCGACGAACAGCGCTCGGCTTTGCAGTTCAACATTCAGCTTTGCCGCGACGCGATCGTTTTTTTCACGGCTACGGGTGCGGCGCGAGGCGTGGGCGGTCACACGGGCGGCCCTTTCGATACTGTTCCCGAAGTGATGATTCTGGACGCGCTCTTCCGAGGTGGTCCCGATAAGTACGTGCCGATTTTCTTTGATGAAGCCGGACACCGCGTCGCCACTCAGTACTTAATGTCGGTGCTAAATGGGGACATGCCCGCCGAGCAGCTTCTGAAGTATCGTGCTGCTGGTTCGACGTTGCCCGGTCATCCCGAGTTGGGCTTGACTCCGGGCGTGAAGTTCAGCTCCGGGCGTTTGGGCCACATGTGGCCTTACGTCAACGGCGTGGCGATGGCGAATCCTGGCAAGGCAGCGTTCTGCTTAGGCTCGGACGGCTCGCAGCAGGAAGGCAACGACGCGGAAGCCGCTCGCTTGGCGGTGGCTCAGCACCTCAACGTCAAGCTGTTGATTGACGATAACGATGTCACAATCGCCGGGCACCCTTCGCAGTATCTCGGCGGCTTCACCGTCCAGCGCACTCTCGAAGGTCACGGTCTCAAAACGTTGGTGGGTGATGGCGAAGATCTGGACGGGTTGTACGCGCGCATTTGCGAAGCCGTCAACACCCCCGGCCCGATCGCGGTGATCAACAAGCGTCCCATGAGCGTCGGTATTGCTGGCATTGAAGGGACGACCCACGGCCACGACGTCGTGCCTGTGAAGGCCGCGATCGAATATTTGGAAGCGCGCGATCGTCAAGCAGCGGCTGATTTCCTGAAAGCGGTTGAAAAGCCCAAGAACACGTATACATTCCTGGGGTCTTCCGATAAAGTCGGCTCCAACCGTAACGTCTTCGGCGAGTCGATGGTGGAAGTGCTGGGCGGCATGAGCGAAGCAGAGCGCAAGAACAGCGTTCTAGTGGTAGATAGTGACCTGGAAGGCTCTTGCGGCCTCGGTCAAATCCGCAAAGCTCATCCCGAAATCTTCATCAGCGGCGGTATTCAAGAGCGTGGCAACCTGTCTGCAGCAGCAGGCTTCGGTATGGAAGCGGGCAAGCAGGGCGTATTCGCCACCTTCAGCGCCTTTTTGGAGATGTGCGTCTCAGAAATTACGATGGCGCGATTGAACAAGTCCAACTTGCTCTGCCACTTCTCCCACGCGGGCATCGACGACATGGCCGACAATACCTGTCACTTCGGCATCAACAACATGTTCGCCGACAACGGCTTGGATGACGGCTACGAAACCCGCCTGTATTTCCCGGTGGATGCCAATCAGATGAAAGCGTGCGTCAAGTCGGTGTTTGGCAATCCGGGTCTGCGCTTTATCTTCTCAACGCGATCGAAAGTGCCGATGATTTTGGATGCAGATGGCAACGAAATGTTCAACGGCGACTATACCTTCACCCCTGGCAAGGATGAGGTGATTCGCGAAGGCACGGCTGGTTATATTGTCAGCTTTGGCGATGCCGTATATCGTTCTCTCGATGCGGTCGAGCGTCTCAAGCAAGAAGGCATTGACGTGGGCTTGATTAACAAGGCAACGCTCAATGTGGTGGATGAGGAGATGATGGCGAAAGTCGGTGCTGCACCGTTCGTCCTTGTGGTGGAAGCGTTCAACCGCCGCACTGGTTTGGGTAGTCGCTTCGGGTCTTGGTTGTTGGAGCGAGGCTACACGCCGAAGTTTGCATTCCTAGGCACCCACGAAGAAGGCTGTGGCGGTCTGTGGGAGCAGTTCCCCCACCAAGGCATCGACCCCGTGGGCATCATGAAGAAAGTGAAAGAGTTGGTTGCATAAGCCTCCACTAATTAGCAAAATTCACTGCTAAATCATTCAGCTCTCTTCCCACTCGGAAGAGAGTTTTTTAGGTTGTAGAAAATTATGCGTAGGATGCAGGTGACGTTAGATTGTAGCCGCATCATCGAGATCGCCCATCACCCCCAGATACAGTAGCTTAGAGCCGCAACTCGTTAAAATTTGAGAGTTGAAGTTGAGATGCGAGCAGATGCGCTATCGCCGCTTCGGTCGGACGGAATTGCCCATGCCCATGTTTAGCTGCGGCGGCATGCGGTACCAGCAGAAGTGGCAGGAAATTCCTTGGTCGGAAGTCACAGCAGAGAATCAGGCCAATTTGGAGGCAACCATTCGACGAGCGCAAGAAGTCGGCATCACCCACGTCGAAACAGCACGTGGCTACGGTTCTTCCGAAATGCAGCTCGGTCGGATTTTGCCCAAATTGCCCCGCGATCGCCTGATCGTCCAAACCAAACTGCACCCAACCGAAGATCCTCGCGAATTCCTCAAAACTTTCGATAAGTCCTACAACTACCTCCAGCTCGACACCATCGATCTGTTAGGCATTCATGGCATCAACACCCCTGAGCGCCTCCACCAAGCGTTGCGACCCGGCGGCTGCGTCGATACGGCTTACACCCTCGTCGCGCAAGGGAAAGTGCGCTTCGTCGGCTTCTCCACCCACGGCCCCCTCGACATCATCCTGGAAACCATCCAGTCCGGGCGCTTCGACTACATCAACCTGCACTGGTACTACATCAACCAAGACAACTGGCCCGCGATCGCCGCTGCCAAACAGCAAGATATGGGCGTCTTCATCATCAGCCCGTCCGATAAAGGCGGCAGACTTTACGATCCACCCCCCAAACTGATGGAACTCTGTCGTCCTTTAAGCCCAATGGCATTCAACGATCTATTTTGCCTCTCTCACCCGGAAGTCCACACCCTTAGTTTGGGAGCTGCCAAACCAAGCAATTTTGACGAACATTTGAGCGTGTTACCGCTATTAGACAAAGCCGATGCAATCCTGCCGGACATTTTGGCTCGGTTGAAGAATGAAGCGATCGCCACTTTAGGAGAAGACTGGGTCAAAACCTGGCGGGTCGGACTCCCTAGTCCGGAGCACACCCCTGGAAACATCAATATCCCGACGATTTTGTGGTTGTACAATTTGGCCCGTGCTTTCGACATGGTAGAGTTCGCGCGCGGTCGATATAACCTGCTCAGCCGAGGCAGCCATTGGTTTCCAGGCAATAAAGCGCGAGAGATTTCGGACCGAGAATTAGCCGCTTGTTTGGAAAAGAGTCCGAACCGCGATCGCATCCCACACTTTCTCAGAGAAGCACACGAACTGCTCGACGGCGAAGCCGTAAAGCGCTTGTCACAAAGCTAAGTCGATGGAGCAATGCGGGATGCCTTCCACAAGCGGCGCCACTTTTTGATGACTACTTAAGGACTGAGCGGGGATGAGGCAATTACGCTGATGTCAGTGGCAGATTTTGGCATCACTCAAGTCGTAGATGGCAATTGGGGCGCACATGGGATTATCAAAAAAAGTGTGCTGCCTACCTCACTTGAGTAGTAATCTGAGGTAGTACAGAAGTACGTTCAAGCTATACATAATTTTGCGCGATTGCTTAGGTTGGTTCGTGTTAGCTATACCTTTGTGGCGGGAACTTAGTTTCGTTAGAAACTTTGGTTTTGCACGATTGCGGCAACGGTAGACAAATTTAACTATAGGAGAGTGAGTAATGGCCGAGCGATATCGGGTAACTGCTAGCGAACTTAATTTTCGCTCTGAGCCCAGTCTTCAGACTCGCGAGAATATCCTTGTTGTTCTTCCCCAAGACAGCATTGTTACCAGATTAGAGATTGCAGAAAACCCATTTTGGTGGCAGGTTAAAGCAACGGTTCATGGGCAAGAGATTGTCGGCTTCGTTGCCAGTGAATTTTTACTCCTTACGGATCCAACTCTCCTTTGCATTGTAGAAACTGGTCAAACAGTCACGATGGCTGAGTTCAGAACGAACAGGTCATTGGTTGTAGAAGTTCAAAAAAAGCTCAGAAATTTCGGGTTATATCCCGGCGGGCCTTGGATTGATGGAATACTTGGTAGCGACAGTAGTCGTACGAGGCAGGGCTTGGACGCATTTTGTGATTCTCAAGAGCTACCTCATCCCACAGAAAGTAACGCGATCGATCCGAGATTAGCGAAAGCTCTACTCGACACTCGGCAAATTAAATCCATTCTCGATGCAGCACAAAATCGCTCACAAACCCGCCAAAAACTAGCTGATATTCAAGCAGCTACAGCTAGCGTTGAACTTCTGCCTTTTCTCTCTCGTACGATTCGAAATTCTCCGTTTGAGTTCGATCTAGACTCTTATCCGGATTACTTAGCCCAACAGCCCGATGGCATTGATGTTGTTTCGTATGGAAGTACGTTTACACTCCCAGGCTCTGGAGAAACCGTATCATTTTCTGACTATCCTTCATTAGGAGCCATTCCTACGATTGACAAAACAGGGCTTGATTTTCTCAACAGTGGCATTTCCCACGCTTGCGCTTGTGTCGGAAGCTTTACTCCTGAGAGCAACAGCATCAAAATGCATTGGCTGGGTAAGCAAGCGCTCACGCCGGTTGAGTTTCTTAGTTCGACCAAAATCATTGGCCTCTTAAATACAATTTCTCTGTTGAATGCCGCACATCCTCAGTGTGACGTAGATAATTGTGTTATCGGATTCACTGGTCGGAATAAACGAGTAGGTTTTCCGGCACTAGTAGCAGATATGTTCACTTACGAAAACCGCATAGCGTCATCCAATCAAATTGGCGCTATGTTTAAACGATTTTCAACTCGCCAAGAACTGGAAGATTGGACTCAATTCATTACAGGTAATCAAGCTTTAACGTTTAAGGGATACTACGGCGATGGACCATTCATTGCAAATCCCATCATCTTCGATACAACCCTCCCAGGCGATCGCCGTATCCTCAGCGCTGCCCCCGAAGTGGGCTTCGGCCCTAATTCAGTATCAGCCTACGATCTGGTTCGGCTGATCTCGATGTTGGGTTGGCACCTGCACTTACCCGAGGCGGCCAGGTTGCCTGCGGCACAGTGGATTAGCTTAGAAAGCGTGGTGCGAGGCATGGGATTAGATGCAGCTCGCTACGTCGATATTGCTTTGGAGACGTTGGGACTGCTCAATGTTGTTACGCAGTCAGTCGTTATCTCGAAATTGGGGTATGGCAACTCCGCACTTACCTACGTCGCCCTGGTAAGACTGGTTGATCGCCGCCCAACTCCAAACAAACTCAGAACGTTGGCGATGGCGCTTTGGGCAGATGCAGGCGACAGAAATACTCGTGATGTCAATATGGCCGCAGCGGTTACTGAAATCATGCGCAGAATATTTACAGAAGAGCTCGCTTAGCGAATATCCATTCGCACTCAAGACCTACACTTCGCCCCATCCCGGATTGAGAGCACGCATGGCGGGGCTGTAAGCCTTGAAATAGGCGATCGAACCGATTTGGCGCAGTAGTGACTTGCTGGGAGTATCGGCCCCAATGCAACGTTTGCAGACTGGATTGGTGACCTGAAATCGATTAAACCCATTGCGCAAGCCGCAGGCAGGGCGATCGCCTAAAATCTCGCTCAAACTCATCTCACCGACTTTACCCAACGGAATCAGGCCCTCGTAATCTTTACAGCAAGGAACGACTGTACCGTCATACAAAATACCCGCTTGCTGACTGGCTCCATTGCAGAAGCCGAACGACGCAGGCACGACGCGATCGCTTTCCACATTGCCCCAACTATCCAGCGGAAAGGTTTCTAAAGCCAATTTGGGATGCAGTGAGATGGTTTGCCAACGTCCCGGCTTGTAACGGCGAAGCTGAACGTTCAGTGATTCGTCATCAGGGCGATCCGTTGTATCGGGAAAGAAGCGATCGACCCATTCCTGCAGTTGGACCTGCATTTGTTCCTTGCCTGCCACCACCTCTAACGGTTTGTGGGGGACGAGAAAAGGATGAGGGGTGGTATCGAGGAACTTAACGTGAACCCGAGTGGGAGACTCTGTCGCCTGCATGTTGGCACGAACGTAGCGAGCGATGCCCTCGAAATAGTCTTCTGGATTGAGGCGAGGAGGCGCACCGCGAATGACGAACGTGATGGGGTCGGGGGTTTGAAGAGAAATGGTGACTTTCGGCAAGCCCGAGCTAACTAAGGCTGCAATGGTCTTTGGTTTGATCGCAAAGGCACTGCCATTAGTCGTGAGATGCAAATTAAGACCGCGCTCGACTGCCATAGCGATCGCTTCAAAAATGTGAGGGTAGATCAGCGGCTCACCCATTAAGTGAAATGTGACGATGTTGGCTAACTTTCGCTCGGCAACCTCGTCCAAAATGCGTTCGAGCAGCCCAAAATCCATATGACCGCGCCGTCGTTCCATAATGGCGTCTGGGCAAAACTCGCATTTGAAATTACAAATATTGGTCACTTCGACGTGCAGGCGATCGAGGCAAATCATCACACACCTCAGTTGGTTTGGTTAGGTAAGTATGGTGCGAGAATAGCTTCCAATCTAGCTACGGTTGCGGCTGGGCTCTTACTCAGATCGGTGAGAATGGCATATTTCAGTGCCGTATGCGCTGGCGATTCTGGTGGGTCAGCAGCTATGCGGGCGATCGCCGCTCGAATCACTTTTTGAGCATTAGCAGCATTGCGGTGCAAGTTGCCAATCACCATCTCTACCGTGACGGCATCGTGGTCCGGATGCCAACAATCGTAGTCCGTAACCAAGGCTAAAGTTGCATAGGCAATCTCGGCTTCGCGAGCGAGCTTGGCTTCTGTCAAGTTGGTCATTCCAATAATGCTGCCTCCCCAGCTGCGGTAGAGCTCGGACTCGGCTTTGGTTGAAAAGGCTGGTCCTTCCATACAGACATATGTACCGCCTGGATGAATATCAATTCCGTCCAATTCCAGACTCTTCGCTGCATCTATCAAAACATTTGCTAATGCAGCACACACCGGATCGGCAAAAGAGATATGAGCGACAATGCCATCGCCAAAAAAGGTAGAAGGACGGCTTTTAGTGCGATCGATAAATTGATGAGGAATCGCTATATCTAAAGGCTTAATTTGCTCTTGTAGCGAGCCGACTGCTGAGGCTGAGATCAGATACCGAATGCCTAATGTTTTCAATGCATAGATGTTGGCTTGAAAGGGCACTTCGCTGGGTAAGAGGCTATGAGTTCGCCCGTGACGGGCCAAAAAAGCCACGCGCGTGTCGGCCAGCGTTCCAAGTGCGATCGCGTCTGAGGGAGCGCCAAATGGCGTTTCCACCTTCACTTCCTGCACGTCTGTCAATTCGGGCATATCGTACAGCCCGCTACCGCCAATTACGCCAATGGCAACACTTTCAACCGAAGCAGTCACAGATTGTCCTCAAAACTCAAAAAACATAGAAGTAGCTCGGAAGTCGCTCAAATCCTAGTGGTTAATTTTCAATCGCGCAATGTGCAATTCTGTTGCGATCGCTCTTGACGCCATCCCTGCTGCCACTGATTAGAGTCTGGCACTATCATTCGATGCACTGTCAATCGATATTGCCAATTGCATGCGGAGTAACCCTAAGCGAACCTTCGTGTCGAATTGCAAATAGGCGTCAATCCTCGTGACAAGTCTGGTTTGCTCCCGAACTCAATCCTAGAGTGGTAGTAGAGTGATTCACTCTGTCTCGAGCGGCGATTGTCATAGCTGTTTCAATCCGAAGGTCATCCTGCTCACAATCGCAGTAATGTAGCTACGCCGACAAGCTCGCATTAGAGACGGGCACGTTAACTTCAGACGATTGCATCCCGCATCAGCAAGGAGCTGTCAGTATCATGCACGCACTTAAAACTCGTCGTCCCGCTTTTGCTCGCCAGGGCCGTACTGTTGCGACTAAAGCTCGTCAGGGCATGTCTTGGGCTGTTGTTTTGCAAGTCACCTCCATTGGTCTCCTGGGCGGTCTGTGTGGTTTTGTTGGCGGCCTGCTCATCGAAGAGATTTGTCTCAACTTGCTGTAGTTGTCGGTTCTCCGTTTGAGTCACCAAGGCTGAACCACTCATTAGAGCCAGACAAGCCGCGTACCTCTGATTCAGGTAGGGTTGAATATTGCTTTGACATGCGCCTGTCGCGAGCTGAGATAATGCTTAGCTTGCTCTGTAAAGAATGGGCAGGATGCAAAGTTATAGTCGGTTTAATGAAGCATAGGAGGCCTGGATCGCTCACAGGGGTTACTCGTTCCCAGGCAAGCTGTTTTGTGCTTATCTGAAAGGAGCTACGCCCACTTCATCTCAGGAGCGCACGTTCGACGAGTGTGAAAATAGCCAGCTCTAGTGAATGTCATGCCAAGAGCCAGGCTAATTTTGAACATACTGCGTTTAGATAATATGCAGTTTTACAACTTGCGACCTGTTCAGTTAAAGTCCCAATCGCCACTTGCGGCCTAACTCGAATGCTTCGCGAAAGAGCTTGCGCCACGGTAGCCCTGGAATTGCGCGTGTAATTACCAAATTGGTCGCTAATTTTTCCAGCTCTCCCTCTACAGTCAGCTCTCCCAATCGGCCCACACCTTGAGAGAGATAGGGCTCCAATGCAGCCCCGTCAATAGCAGGTACCACTGGATGCGGGATGACAGTGTCGGCCCCAAACAGATCGACTAATTCTGCTGTTGCTGCTCCCGCGATCGCTGCCTGTACCACCATCGAGACTGCTTCGGACTTCAATCTATCTCCCTCAGGTCTGCTGAGGTTGTAGACTCGTTCCACAGCGAATAATCGTGTGTCGTAACCGTAACAATCATTTGCCATTTTCATCGCATTCGTCGCAGCATCTGCAACTCTGGCCTGCACGTCTGTCAGCTCGGCGTTACCCCAAATCTCCGGGAATTGCTGCATCACGGTGGCCGCATCGAGATAGGGCTGGTATAGCGATTGCCTGCGGATGTAGGTTATTGCGTCCTCTAGACAGATAGGAAACAATGCAGGTGTATTCGCCCATCGACTCGACCTTTCTGCATTGTCAGCAACAGCCAGCAGTAAAAACTGCGAAAGATAGGGACCGAGCAAGTCTCCTGGCGCGTGCCCTCGGAACAACGTGCTACTCGTCACGACGCGATTGCTATTGATATCGAGGATCGTCGGCCCCCAGAAATCGACCAGCCGCGATAGCGTTTCTGCAGCCGCCTTAACGCCTGGGTCGAAACCATATTCGAGAAAAGGCACGCGCCGTAGCATTGCCAGCCAACTCAGCTCTACAGCGCAATCGCACCCATGCTCGTCAGGCCGAAATTGCCAAACCATGCTACTACTCAAATGAACTGAACTAGTCACAGAACCCGTCCGAAAGTGACAGCGGCTATGAACATGTCCGCTCTCAGACTGAGATTTATGCTAGATTCATGAAAATTTATGTTTTCTTAGCCCTATAGGAAAGCACGTAAGAGATTTTTGGGTGCCTGGCTGTCACTACTGCTTGCAACCGACTGAAAGCCGTAAGATACAGGTGAAATAGTGCGGACTTGAGGCCAAATGAGCGATATTGGGGAGCAATTGGCGCAGTTATCAGTAGAAGCTTGCCGCTATCCCCCTGGGCATGTAAAGCGCCAAAAAGCTCTAACGCAAATCGTGAAATTAGTGCAGCCTAAGTTGTGGCGAAATAACCATCCACGCTATGCGGATGCCTTACAGCGCACCTGGATGTATTTCTGCCAAAATATTTGCGAAGGACAAACAGGACGAGTGTACGACCCCGAGCGTAGCAGCATCGTGACCTGGCTTAACGCTTATTTACAACGACGACTGCAAGATCTCGACATTGAGGATTTCGGTAATCGCACAAGGTATGTAAACGATCGCGTAGGGGAAGACGGGCATTTTGCGGGCCCGATAGTCGATCGCATTCCGTCCCCCCCCGACGTTCCCCCCATTCTCGAACGCGTAAGAGCTTGGGTAAAGGAGGATGCAAATCGGGATTTGAGTCGCACGCATTTAAGGGATCGCCCGGATATCACTTGTCAAAACCTCATTTTGAGTCGTTTGCCCCCAGAGACTGGCTGGAGAGAATTAGCGGCTAAGTATGGTACGTCAATTTCGACATTGAGCAGTTTTTATCAACGCCAATGTCTACCCCGGTTGCGCGCGTTCGGCGAATCGGAAGGTCTTTTGTAGAAATTTCGACTATAGTTCTTGAGGTTTGAGTTTAGACATGAAAACGCTGAGTGCGACTGGGTTCTGGAGCGCTAAACTGTCCTCAGCAGCCTGATGGCTGCTATGTCAGGTTTAATCCCCGAAGGTTCCGCCAGTAAGATGGGCTCCGGCATCGCCTCAAAACGGTGCGTACGACATTGTGAAGTACAACCCGTTGTCTTGCCACGTTCGACGCGATCTCCCGATGGAAGTTAACGGAATCCCCCAATCCAGGCGCAAAAACAGGCGATCGCTCTGTTCCCACTGCAACCCGACACCTGTTCCGATCAGAGTATTGTCGTTATTACTGGTGCTCGGTAGGCTGCCGTCGTCGTTCCACACCGTGCCGACATCAACGAACGGACCAATCGATAGCGTACCGCCTGAGACCGGGTCGCGGTAAACTGACCAGCGCATTTCTGCAGACGCAGAGATGCCGTTATCGCCGAGGAGCGCGTTTTGAGGATAGCCGCGCACGCTGCGGGCACCACCAAGGGCAAATTCTTCCAATGCTAGTAGGTCGCGATCGGCTAGTTGCACGTCTGCCCGCACGAATAACAAGGCATTATCAGTTACCTGTCGCGCCCATTCTGCTTGTCCCCGCCACGCGAAGAAGCTACTGTCCGGTCCTCCACGAGCGGAATTGTCGGTGGCGTCAAACCACTCGACTCCTAAGCTGAATTGCGATCGCGCTGCAAATGCTTGGCGATCGCCTCGTTTGACCCATTCTTGAAACCACCGCATTGCTGAGATGCGGGTACGCCCTTGGCTGTCAGCTGTTTCGAGGAAATTAGCTCCACCTAATAAATTGCGACTGGCCTGGCGCGAAAAGGTCAATCCCATGGCCAGTTCTTCTGTCGGTGTTTTGACGAGCGGATGGCGTAGCGTCAGCTCGTAAGCCTGAGCCTGAGAAGTAATGTCCAAGATATTTTCTGGCGACTCGATCACTTCGCTAGCAAAGGAGCGAAAGCGCAGCCCCAAGGTAGTGTCGCGCGGCCCTAAGGGAATGTCGTACGATACATTGACCTCGTCACTGCCATCTGAGTTGAAATAGGCTAGATCGAGACTGTCGCCACCGCCAAGCAGGTTGGTTTGTTCGAACTCCAGCCCGCGCTCGAAACTGCCCGCACTGCTGACACGCCGATTGTCTGTCTGTAGTGCTAGCCGTAGGGTATCTGCCGGAACTACCCGTACGGACAGCACGCTCAACCCTGGTTCGGGACTGGCAGATAGCTCGGCAGCAACGGATTCGATACGAGGGTCTTGCTGCAAAAGTTGAAGAGCGGCCAAAAGACGATCTCGATTCAGTGGCGTTTGTCCGGCGATCGCGAGACGCTGACGCACGTAGTTAGGATGCAGTCGCCCCGTACCGCTCACGTCGATGCCCGTCAAACCGCCCTCAACTATTTGAATGCGCACGACACCATCTTTAAGCGTTTGGGGCGGAATAAATGCGCCGGAATTGATATAGCCCTGACGAATGTAATGTTGCGAAATAGCCGTCCGAGCTTGAAACAACTCTGCTAATACGATGGGGCGACCGACAAATGGGCGCGTGAGCTCGGCTAATTCTTCAGCAGAGAAAATCGTACTGCCAACCACGTCAAACTCCCGCACGGTGATAGTTTCCGGAATGTCTGGCGGCAACGGCTGACTCGGGGGCGTTTCGGGCGTGGGTTGTAACAGGTCCTCGGGAGCTGGCAACGGTGGTGGCGGGGGCGGCAGATCCTCAGGAAGTCGCGGTTCTGGGGGAAACAGCTCCTGCAACTGGCCAGGTGTTAAATCGGGAGTTTGAGCGAATCCGCTAGCATGATGGACAACGACCGCACTCGCTCCCATCAAACTAATTTGAATACAAGTAAAAAAGGTACGACTTAGCTGTATTTGCAACAGTCGAGATAGGTCTATCACCTCACACTCCTTCTGGCATCACAATCCCGCTATCCTGTTGATAGTTACGGTTCATTCGATTGGCGTCAACTCTACGATGAGATTTTTCTCAAATAAGTCGTTTCGCTGTTTGTCAATCTGAAACGATGAAGATAGCGCGAACCGTTTCAATCGCCTGCAGTTACGAATCTCTCACAGTTGGCGCGAACTTTTATGATGGTGGGTTGACGTCGATTTTGTACAAATCTGCAGAGCCTCGACATGATGCAGCTTTTTGGGGCCGCTAGGTTTGGCTTGAATAATTAAATATCTAGAAAACTAAAGGAAACTCAGCCCATCAGAGTATTGACTCGGTACGAGTAACTCGATCTCCAGATCATTGTGATGCGTCAAATTCAGCATGTTTCCTTAAACTTTTCCAAACCGGCGATCGCGTTCTTGGTACGCCAATAAGGCTTGATGAAACGCTTGGCGATCGAAGTCTGGCCAGAGTGTTGCTGTAAAGTACTGCTCTGTGTACGCCATTTGCCACAGCAGGTAGTTGCTTAGACGCTGTTCTCCACTCGTGCGGATCAGCAAATCGGGATCGCTGAGATCGCGAGTGTAAAGATGTTGTGCGAACAGCTGTTCTGAGATCTCAGATGCAGCGATCGCCCCTTGTCGAACTTGTTCGGCCAGTTGTCGACAAGCGTGTAAAATCTCTTGGCGACCGCCATAGTTCGTCGCAACCGTAAACTGCACCGCCTGATTTCTTGACGTAGCCTCCATCGCAGCAGCAATTTCCGTTCGCAAAGACGCAGGCAGCTTGTCCAATTCACCGACGAAGCGAATCCGAACGCCCTCACGCTGCATTTCAGCTAATTCTGCCCGCAACACCCGCTCGAACAGGACCATCAAGAAATCCACTTCTTCTAGTGGTCGACCCCAATTTTCGGTTGAAAAGGCATAGGTCGTTAGGGCCGGAATCCCCCAGTCTTTGCAGCAGCGCAACAGGTCCTTAAGGGTGTCTACGCCCTGGCGATGGCCCAAAACTCTGGGTAGGCCGCGTTTTTTCGCCCATCGGCCATTGCCATCCATAATGACCGCCACATGCTGCGGCAACAGGTTGGGGTCGAGATCGGTTGGCAGGCTGGCCAATGCAGAGAGAGAAGCAGTCATTCTTTCGACAGCGCGTTTCGCAAAACCGAGAGGAGACGACCCGGAGGCCCGTCAGGCCAGCGATTCATCCACTGCAACCAAGGCACATTACTATTGGCCGGATTGAGCGGAGGATGCAACCGCTGTGTTAGCAATTCCTCTAGCTTACTACTGGTGAGAGGTCGTTCCAATCGTCCCCCTTCTGCCAGCGAAATCGAGCCGGTTTCCTCTGAGACCACGACGCACAGACAGTCTGTTTGTTCGGTAATGCCCATGGCAGCACGATGACGCGTACCCAGCTGCCGCGAAGCAGCTCGCTCCGACATGGGCAGAATCACCCCAGCGGCTTTGACGCGATCGCCTTTCACCACCACAGCACCATCGTGCAGCAACGTACTGGTTTGAAAAATAGTCAGCAACAACTCACGCGATAGTTTGCTATCCAAGACAACACCGGGATCGGTGTAGATGAGCGGATCGATCGTCCGCTGTTCGGGTTCGATCACCACGAGCGCTCCCGTGCGATTCTGAGACAGCTCTTTGACCGCTTGTAACAGGTTTCCTTGCCAATCCGACCCGTCCGGTAACATCGGGGGCGCATCGGGCCGCCCCAGAGTAGGCACCCACTCCAACCAGTCTCCGCGACCCAGTTGCTCCAATAATCGCCGTAGCTCGGGCTGAAAAAGAACGGCCAGAGCGACAACACCACCCAGCACTACTGTATCGATAAGTTGATGCAAGGCTGGTAAGGGCTGCGTTGCCGCAGACAGCACGATTAGAATGACGAAACCGCGAATTAACCAAGCGGCACGAGTTTTACGGGTGAAATAAAGAACGAGGACGATCAGTAAGACAACACACGCCCAATCCAGTAAGACGAGCGGCGTGAGGTATGCAAACCATGCCCGGAGCGGCCCCCACATTCCCAGTTCCTTTGCATCCTCACAGTGCTAGGCGATCGGGCAAGATATCTTGACGAACGACATCCGCATAAGTTTCCCGCTCAACGATCACTTCCGCTTTTCCCTCGCGCACCAGGACGGCTGCAGGTCGCGGCAAGCGATTGTAGTTGGAAGCCATGCTGTAGTTGTAGGCACCCGTGCCCAATACTGTCAGGATATCTCCCGGACGCACGGATGGCAGGCGGATATCTTTAAGTAATACGTCTCCCGATTCGCAGTGTTTGCCGGCTATGGTTGCAGTCTGAGTGGTTTCGGCCAGGGGGCAGTTGGCCACAACCGGAGTGTATTCTGCCTGGTACGTAATGGGGCGAGGATTGTCGGACATGCCGCCGTCGACAGTAACGTAGGTTCGAATGTCAGGTACGACTTTGCTGCCGCCAACCGTGTAGGCCGTGATCGTGGACGAACCAATCAGCGATCGCCCTGGTTCGCATAACAATGTGGGCAAGGGCAGGCCAGCACCTTCAAATGCTTGGGTGACGCCCTGACTGACCGCTTGAGTCCACTGAGCAATCGACGGAGGGTCGTCAGATTCGAGATAACGAATGCCGAGGCCGCCGCCAATGTTGAGTTCGCAGGGCTGCAAGCCATAGGACTGAGCCTTTTGCCACATCTGCACCATAACGCCACCGAGGTCGGCGTGAGGTTGCAGTTCGAAAATTTGCGAACCGATGTGAGCGTGTAGACCGATGAAGTTGAGTTGAGAGATTTGGCTGAGGCGCTCAAAAATAATGGGCACCTGGGTAGGATCGAAACCAAATTTGCTGTCTATGTGACCCGTGCGGATGTATTCGTGGGTATGACATTCAATGCCAGGCGTTATTCGGAGCATGACCCGTCCCGTAACGCCTAGTTGAGCCGCCAATTCACTTGCCATTTCCAGCTCGTGCTCGTTGTCAACCACGAGCGTACAGCCAGCTTCGAGGGCCATTTGAATCTCGGCAGCAGATTTGTAGTTGCCATGTAGATAAATACGATCGCCGGGAACGCCCACCTGCAGGGCACCGTACAGTTCGCCGCCAGAGACAACATCTAGCCCCAAGCCTTCTTGCACCACCAAGGCACATAAGGCTTTGCAATTCCAGGCTTTGGTGGCGTAAAGTACCAAACTCGGCCCGGAATAAGCTGCTGTTAAATTATCCACGTAGGCGCGACAGGCCTGCCGCACGGTAGTTTCGTCCACTACATATAGAGGCGTACCGAACTCGGCTGCCAATTCGACCACATCACAGCCACCAACAGCTAGATGCTGATGGGCATTCACTTCTGCAGTAAGGGGATAAAGTGATTGGTTGGGAGATGTTTGCGCACTCGCAAGGGGTTTAGAAGCAGCAGCAATCATGGGCAGTTATGAGGGTAGATGGGTGAAATCAAAATCTTGATGGCAAGCATGACGAAAGTTGAAGTCAGCTTTGCTGCCGAGCCAGCTAATGGCAACTCGAACCAGTAGTTTTAGTGTAAAGCTGAGTTCTCCGGCTTGCCTGCCAGTTAGGGCCAATGTAGCAGAGCTAGAGCGAGCAGGAGATCTGCGAGGCTAGGGGTGAGATTCACCAGGGAGTTCCATCACCTGAGATGTCGGTGTTTCTCCTTCCGGTAGCGGTATGTCGCGCTTCCGCACTTCTGACGCTGTCGACGGCAACGGCACTTTAGGGCCTGCGGCTAGACGATCTCCAGACCCAACCAGTTCTTCTCGACTGTGGCTCGCCACTTGGGCATCAAGATCGGACGGACGATCCGGCTCGCAATCGCGCCACCGATCCATCACGTCACGAATGACGACTTCTTGAATCCACACTTGTAATACGGCAGCTAGCGGTAGAGCCAGAAATAAGCCGAGGAATCCGAAGAAGGTGGCAAACAACAATTGCGCCAACAGGATAAATCCCGGCAGCAACGAGACCTGACGTGACATCACATAAGGAGTCAGCAGGCCGCTTTCCACCTGTTGCAGGATGAAGTACAGCAGCACCACCAAACTGACCTTCCACGGTGCCACTGTTAGGGCCACCACGATGGGGGGAATAACGCTGAGGGTGGGGCCAATGTTGGGGATGAAATTTAGTATGCCCGCGATTGCGGCATTTGCCAGCACCAGCGGAATACCCAACAGCCACAGCCCGATGCCGCTAAGTACGCCGATGAACGCGCTATTAATGAGCGCTCCCATCACCCACCCTCGCAATGAGGCGTTGCAGCGTTGCAAGATGTAACGAATGCGATTCCGGTAGAAATCCGGAAAAATACTGACAAAAGCTTCAGTATACGCTGGCGGGTCGAGCAGGAGCAAAATAGTCAAAATAATAAACAGAAAAATACCAATTGCTGCACTTAATGACGTTCTAAAAATTTGTAGAGATTGACTAATGAGATCGGTAATCTGAGGCGAAAGCGTTCTGAAAAGAGTGTCAAATAGTTCATTCAGGCTGGGAAGTCTAATGTCTGTAGGCAAGCGTTGGATCGCGCCATCAATCAAAATTTCAATGCGATTGAGCGCGATCGGGATGAGGTTTACGAACGTGCCGAACTGCTCCACCAAGGGCGGAATGACCAGCAGTCCCAACGTAAACGTCAGGACTCCCACTGTGACAATGGCCAGAGCGATCGCCTGCTGTCGAGTTCGCCCCAAATGCAGTCGCATCAGTAAACGGGCCAGTGCATCTAGCGCCACAGCTAAGACCACTGCTGCAAACATCAGCAGCAGTAACGTTTTTACCTGCCAGAGCAGATACATCACGATGCCAATTGCAATTAAGCCGAGCCACTGCGCTAAAGTCACTACCGCTAACACTCCCCTTCATCGTTTGTTACCACACACGCCCATCCTCTCACATCTATTATTCTTAGGACTCCAATCGTCATCCTTCAGTCATTCATTGCCTTAACGGAACTCTATCTTTAGAAGGCGATCGCGATTTTCTTTACAGTTCTTTCTGTTCCGTTACGTGTGGTTGGCAAGCCATTTTTTAACCTTTTATTCCTTACGAATAGACAGATGAACGTGTTAATCATTAATGGTATGAACGATACCCTTGCCATACTTGATTGCCTTGATTGGGGAGTCGCCATCACTGATATGGCGGGTGTCATTCAATTGTGGAATCAAGCTGCAGTCGAGTTGACTGGAGTTGCAGCTGACGTAGCACAGGGCTGTTCAATTTATCGGTATTTTCCCGGATTGGATCGCGGCATGGATCCAGTCCGCTGTCAAAGAGGCCGCATTCCGATGTCGATGGCATTGCGGTGGCGGCGACCGCCTCCGCACTCGAATACTTCACCGCACTTAAATGAAGGGATATCTGCTGTTGATGAATCGCAATGGGTCGCTTTACACGTGACCCTTCGTGCTCTTTGTTCCAATGTCTCGCGCGCCGCCGAAGCCGAACAGACACAATGGGTGTGGGGGTTTCAAATTCAACCGCTGTCGCTAGAGCAAGCCCACGCGAATTTTATTGCTACTGTCAGTCATGAATTTCGTACGCCATTAACCAGTATCAAAGGATTCGTTGACACGTTGCTGGACTGTAACGATCGCCTTAAGCCTCAACAGCAGCGGCACTTTTTGGCTGTTGCCAAAAGCCAGATCGAACGACTCATCCGCATGGTAGAAGACGTGCTGCTCGTGTCCCACATTCAGGCGAGGCCGTTTCAACATCGCACATTGCAGTACCTCTCTCTGCCCGAAACCTTTCGGCGGGTTAGAGCGGATTTCAGCCCGCGCCAACAGTTGCGCTTGCACGTTGTCGCCGCAACCGATTTACCTGCCGTGTGGGCCGCTCCCGAGGGGCTGGATCGCAGTCTGCGGCACATTATCGATAACGCGCTCAAATATTCTCCGGATGCTGAGCCTGTCACGATCTCGGCTGAGACCCATCCCCTCGGTTCTAGCTGGGTGCGGGTTGCCATTGTCGACCGCGGCGTCGGCATTGCTCCTGAACGACTGCCTGACGTGTTTACCCGCTTTCGCCAGGGTACGAGTCCGCTCACTCGAGATCGCGAAGGGACGGGGTTGGGACTTTACATAGCCAAATCGTTAGTCGAGAGCTTGGGGGGGGCGCTTCAGCTCGAAAGTACGCTGGGGCAAGGAACGACTTGCACGATATGGTTGCCGAGTGCCCCCGATACAGTATGGGTTCCGCCAGAGCCAGATGGTTCTGAGCCTGTTTCCATGACTGAGTGGGCTGGCTCGTCGCTCTAGATTGCGAATGTCTGAGCTGTGAGTATCCGGGTATGAAAGATACTGCCATCGAGTTTGTTACGAAAGCCCTGAGCGCTGGCGATGTTACGGCGTATCTCACCGATGAGTTGCCGCGGCGGGGCTCGCGGTGGGTGTTGCTGTACGTCGATCTGCGATTTTTCCGAACGTACAGCCAGTTTTACGGCTTTGCCGCCAAGCAGCGCATGCTGACAATGTTGCGCTCTCTAATCGTCGCTCAGCTCGGGCCAGACTGTAGTTATTTTCAGGTTGGCACGGAGGCATTGCTCGCATTTACAACAACAGAACGGGCCGAGGCGGATGCTGCCGCTATTTGTCGGCGGTGGCAGGAGGCGCGGGGTCATTTGTATCGTGCTCAAGACCTGGAGCGCGGATTTTCCATTGGCAGCGGTCGTCACGGAACGATTTGCCGCTATCCTCTGGTCGAAGTCAGCATTGGCTTAGTTGACGGCAGCTGCCGAGATCGAGCCGGGGATGACAATATCGCCGATATCTGCTCGACGGCGATTGTGACCAACGCATTAGCGCGCACGCAACAGCGCAGTACGTATGTCACCGAGCGACAGCTACTGCAGTTGCAACCGTTTTGGCGGGATCGTAATGTCTTTCCAGCATTGCTCAATCATCTGCGGTCGGGAGGCTATGCCATTGTTATTGAGCCGGATGCAGCGCTGGCATTTCTGCTACAGGTGCGGTTGGAATTGTTTGGGTATGACGTATGCGTGACGGCCAGTCCGGGCTCTGTTCCCGACCTCGTACGCGATCGGACTCCCGATATTGTTATTGCAGATGGTGACAATCCTCTAGCCCTCTGTCGCGATTTGTACCAGAGACCTGCTTTGGCCAATACCCTATTAGCCATGTTGGCTAATAGCAGCAATCTTCTGCACGTACTGGAAGCTGGTGCCGATATTGTCATGCCCAAGCCATTTGCCATAGAAGAATTGCTTTATTGGTTGCAGCGGCTGCGTCCTTCCCCCTTCAAGTCCATGGAATGTCAGCCCGAGACCACTCACTTGGGCATCAGTAATCCGAGATAGCGAGCGCGAGTAGTTGGATGCGCATTCGAGTAGCTCAGTCGGATGATATCGAAACGCTGTTTGTCATTCGCACTAGCGTCAAGGAAAACTATCAGTCGCGAGCGGAAATTGCTGCGCTCGGCATTACCCCAACGACAGTGGCTGGGATGTTACAAACGAACTGTCGAGCGTGGATTGCAGACATTGACCGTCGGTCCGTTGGATTTTCGATTGCCAATGCTGACGATCGCACGATTTTTGGTTTGTTTGTATTGCCGGAATTTGAAGGACGAGGAGCAGGAAAGGCCCTGTTGCAACAGGCTGAGAACTGGCTGCGATCGCGTGGTTGTTCGGACATTTGGTTAACAACGGGTAACGATCCCAGCTTGAGGGCCTATGGATTTTATTTGCATGAAGAATGGATTCTCGACGAAGCCCTTTCTGATGGTGAGGTTAGGTTTGTGAAACGCATTTAGCGGCAGCAACAATTTCAGATGTTGCGATCTCGTTCCAAATCAAACAGCGCCTTCTCGCAACACCAGTTGTAGGAGCGATCTGGGTAGCGGGTTTGGATTTGGCGCACTAAGCGGCGGGCTGCATCTCGCGAGTCGCACAGTTCGGCCAGGCGTTCGAAGGTTTCGCTCTGATATCCCTCCCCTCGAAAACCAGCATTGCTACCAAAAAGATCGGGATTGAGACCAAATAGCAAGGCGAGAGCGCCGAAAAATAAGAAGGCTAGCAAAGCAATCGGATTGAACATAAGAATTCATCAACCGAGGCAACGTCTCTCAATTAGAGCACAGGCTTTGTAAAAAATCATACATCTATTGGAGTGCGACGAGACTACTCGAGCGATCGCTACTGGACTCGCTGTTCGGCGATCGCGGTGGAGAGGCTGGTAGCTTACGGTAGTTTGCAGTAGTAGCTCGACTTTTCCATGCCGCTCGATTTTCGCAATTGCAATACGCTGTGGGCGTCGGTGTTGGTTGAAACGTTGCGACGACTAGGACTAAAGACTGTTGTGATTACGCCTGGTTCTCGCTCCACGCCCCTCGTCTTTACCTTCACTAGTACGAGCGATATCGAATGTATTTCGCTGCTAGACGAGCGGTCGGCTAGTTTTTTTGCTCTGGGGATGGCCAAGCGGACGGGATGTCCAATCGCGATCGCCTGCACGTCGGGAACGGCAGGAGCCAATATGTATCCAGCCGCGATCGAGGCTCGCGAGAGCCGCGTACCGCTGTTGATTTTGACCGCCGATCGCCCGCCCGAACTGCATGACTGTTCTTCTGGGCAGACGATCCGACAAACTCAACTTTTCGGCAATTATCCCAACTGGCAAACGACTCTGGCAGAGCCGTCAGACTCAGAAGCTATGCTGCGCTACTTGCGGCAGACCACAATCCAAGCATGGGAGCGAGCGCTTACTCCCGTTCCCGGCCCAGTACATCTCAATATTCCATTCCGAGATCCGCTTGTTCCCCAACCCAATCCAGCCATCCTCGCGCGACAAGATCACTTGGTTGCTACTGACTTCTTCGCTGGAGTGCGAGCGCGTATGCCGACAACCTACGCAACTAACATCTCGCTTCCGCTCACTACTTGGCAGCATTGCGATCGCGGCCTCATCGTGGCTGGTCCAGCCTTTCCCTCGCACTCAGAATCCTATTGCCAGGCAGTCGCGCAACTCTCTATCTGCTTGGGTTGGCCCGTACTCGCCGCAGGACTGTCGCCGCTAAGAAACTTTGTCGATCTCAATTCCCATGTAGTTGCCCATTACGATCTCATCTTGCGAGATCGCGACCTAGCCGCGCACCTCCAGCCCGATATAGTCGTGCAGCTCGGCCCCCTCCCAACCAGTAAAGTTTTGCGTCAGTGGCTAGAAGAGCTGCAACCGCTGACTTGGGTCGTAGACGCTGGCGATCGCAATCTCGACCCGCTCCACAGTCGGACGGAGAAGTTGCAAATGACGGTTGAGCAGCTAGCTGCACGCATGCAGATAGAGAATTCAACGCTACCTTCATCTCAATCCAAGCTTTGGTTTGAAGCAGAGACTCACGTACGCGAAGTTGTGATGGCGACGATGATGAGCTGCGATCGCCTTTTGGAAAGCAAAGTGGCTTGGATGCTCTCGCAATATTTGCCCGAAGACACGCTGTTGTTCGTAGCCAACAGTACGCCCGTGCGTGACTTGGAGTGGTTCTGGGTAACGGTGCGATCGCGCGTGCGTCCGTATTGCAATCGCGGGGCTAACGGAATTGACGGTACGCTCTCGTCCGCTCTCGGCATGGCTCACGGCGATCGCAGCAGCGTGTTACTGACGGGCGATCTGGCGTTACTGCACGATACAAACGGATTTCTCGGTGCGGGTCGCTTGCAGGGTCATCTCACAGTCGTGCTGGTCAATAACTGTGGCGGCGGCATTTTTAATTTGCTGCCCGTCGCTAACTACGACCCCCCATTTGAAGAGTTTTTTGCCACACCTCAACAGGTGGATATCGCTCGATTGTGTGCTGCGTATGGGGTGGAATGGGAGCTGGTAGAGACATGGGAGTCATTTGCCCGTTCTCTCAACCCTCTGCCAGCATCGGGGGTGCGCGTGCTCGAAATTCGGTGCGATCGCCATGCTGATTCGCGTTGGCGGATCGAGCATTTAGATAGGTTTATCGCTGATTTTCCATTGTCGACGGGAGAATAGATGGTGAGAACCCTGCGGTTCAAACGTTATGCGATCGCGGGCGGCCCTACGTGCTGCTCCACTTCATTCCACCTCTGCGAATTCTGAACGATCTGCTGGCACAGGGATTGCCTAATGATGACTACCCTGATGGCATGTGCCTGATGGCAACGTTCAAGTCGATATGGGCATGAGTGGGGGATGTGCCTGGAAGCCTTTTCAGATAGCTCTAGAATAATACGAAGGTCTAGTCGTGGAATTGCTGACCGACCCCGCTTTGACGCTGAGAATGTCAGAGCCTCTAGAAGAAGTTCTTACCAGTAGACAGTGGGTATATTGGGCTTTAAATCAACCTGGGCGGTAGTTGGTTCCGAACAGAAATACGCACGACCGCCTTCACCTGCGCCGTTGCAACAATAGCATCTCGCATCTATCCCAACGAAAGAGAGTCCACCTAGTTTCTAGCGAACTCTTTCATTGAACTGAATTGGGTGTTGTAACCCCTCTCAATCGAGTAGTGGAAAAGCTATGGCAATCAGTCTGAAGCACGACATCGATAGACATACCGCTGGGGTTTGCTTTGATGGAGAGGTCCGCAAGCATGCCGAGTTAGCTCAGATGCCATCAGTTTCGTCAGCGCCGTCTTTGTCGCCCCTGCAAGCACTCAAACAGTATTTTGGTCACGATGCCTTTCGTCCGGGCCAAAACGACATTATCGAGCAGGCGCTTGCCGGTCGCGACTTGTTGGTTTTAATGCCGACGGGAGGTGGTAAGTCACTGTGCTACCAATTGCCGGCTCTGCTCGCGCCTGGCGTTACCCTCGTCATTTCCCCCCTCATCGCCTTAATGCAAGATCAGGTGATGGGCTTGCAGGATAACGGAATTGCCGCCACGTTTCTCAACAGCACGCTATCTATTGCCGAACTGCGATCGCGCGAAGCCACTCTACTGCGAGGAGATATTGATCTGCTCTACATCGCCCCCGAACGCCTCTTGCAATCAGAGTTCTGGCCGACGATTGAGGCATTGCAAAAGAAAGTCGGTATTACTCGGATTGCAGTAGATGAAGCCCATTGTGTATCGGAATGGGGGCACGATTTTCGCCCGGAATATCGACAATTACTGGCGGTGCGAGAAAAACTTCCTGGCGTACCGGTGACTGCACTGACCGCAACGGCAACCGAGCGAGTCCAGGCTGATATCGTGCAGCAGTTGGGACTTCACGATGCCTACGAACACGTTTCCAGTTTTAATCGTGAAAATCTGTACTACGCCGTATTGCCCAAACCCAAGCGATCGCTGCCAGCGCTGGTGCAACTCATTCGCGAGCAGCGAGGCGGCTCTACCGTGGTGTATTGCCAGAGTCGAGCCACTGTGGACAAGGTGGCAGCGTACCTGCAGGCAGAAGGCATTCAGGCTTTGCCTTATCACGCGGGCATGAGCGGTGAGGAGCGCGAGGCCCACCAAACCAATTTCGTGCGAGATAATGTGCAGGCGATCGTAGCCACGATCGCGTTTGGCATGGGCATTGACAAGCCGGATGTCCGGCTGGTGGTCCATTTCGATCTGCCCCGAAATTTAGAAGGCTACTATCAAGAATCGGGCCGGGCCGGGCGCGATGGTTTACCCGCTCAATGCGTCATGTTTTTCAATCACGGCGATCGCGCCAAGATTGAGTTTCTCATCAAACAAAAGTCCGACCTGCAAGAACAACGCATCGCCCGTCAACAGCTCAGGCAGGTGATTGATTTTGCCTCCACGTTTGTCTGTCGGCGGCGAGTCTTGCTCAATTACTTTGGCGAAGCAACCGGGCTCGAGCCCTGCCAAAATTGTGATAATTGTTGTCATCCCGTCGACCTTGAAGACCGCACGATTGAGGCGCAAAAATTTCTATCTTGTGTCTACCGCTGCGAACAAAAATATGGGATGAAATACATCATCGACGTGCTTCGAGGCAAAGAAGACGATCGCATTCGCCGCAACCACCACGACGAACTAAGTACTTTTGGCATCGGTCGAGACTTATCTCAAAAAGCATGGCAGTCTTTGGGACAAGCGTTACTACATCAAGAATTTCTCATTGAGAGTACCGACGGATATGGCGTGTTAAGCGTAAGCAATCGCGGTATTTCCGTCCTCAAAAAAGAACTCACTGTTGAAGTGCCCCCGCTTAAATCTCAAGCCTCTGAGTCACTTGCTGCAGCAAAGACGAACGACCTAGAAGACATTACGCCTTTTCAAGCAGATTTATTTCAGCATTTACGACAGTTGCGCAAACACATTGCTGACCGCCAATCCGTACCGCCCTATATTATTTTTTCCGATCGCACGCTACGCGCGATGGCAGCAAGTCAGCCTCAATCACTACTCGAATTCAGCGAACTTCCTGGCGTGGGTGACAAGAAATTAAAGCAGTATGGCGATCGCTTTCTCCATGCCATCCAGTCTTTCGTCTCATCGGGCGCACCCGACGTTGCTGCTGCGTTACCCGACGCAGAATTATCGGCAGAGACAACTGAACCGCAGGATTCAGCCCCGCCGGTTGCGTCATCGGCGATCGCGCCTGAATCAGCACCGATGGAACCGGAAATGTCTCTGTTCGCCACAAAAACTACCTCAACGTTTGCCGCAAAAACGGCCTCAACCGCTGAACCTGCTCCCAGCGTTCTCGATCGCTTGTTGGGTCAGACGTATTTGGATACGTTGGCGCTACATCAACAAGGGCTGACTGTGGAGGCCATTGCTAAACAGCGCGAGCTAACGCCCAAAACCATCTATACGCATCTAGTACATTTGCTGGCGGCAGGAGAAGCCGTGAATATTGACGCCCTCGTCTCTCCAGAGCGGCAGCGACAGATTTTCCGCGCATTTTACGACCTACACAGCTATGCCAGTCTCACTCCCGTGCGGGAATATCTGGGTGAAGGTTTCAGCTACGAGGAAATTCGGTTGGTACGAGTAGCCATTTTCGGACGGGATTAAACCAAATTGGCATAGCGATCGGTGGCTTCAATCAAGGCACTGCGAACCCCCGGCTCCGACATGGAATGTCCGGCATCGGGCACGATAATCAATTCCGATTTGGGCCACGCTTGGTGTAATTCCCAGGCAGACACGGGCGGGCAGACGACGTCATAGCGTCCCTGCACGATGGTGCCGGGAATGTTTCGGATGCGATGAGCGTTACGCAGTAGATAATCGTCAACTTCAAAAAAACCTTTGTTGATGAAGTAGTGACATTCAATCCGGGCAAAAGCAACCGCAAATTCATCTTCGCCAAATTGCTGCTTGAGTTTGGCATCAGGAACGAGCTTGCTCGTGCTGGCTTCCCAGATCGACCAGGCTCGGGCGGCCTCCAACCGCGTCGCGGCGTCAGAGTCGATCAAGCGCTTGTGGTATGCCGCCACCATGTCATCCCGTTCGAGAGAGGGAATCGGCTTCAGGTAATCTTCCCAAGCATCGGGGAACAGGTAGCTCGTGCCCTCCTGATAAAACCATTGAATTTCCCGTTGGCGCAGCATAAAAATGCCGCGCAGGATGAGGCCTGTACAACATTCGGGATGAGTTTCGCTGTAGGCTAACGCCAAGGTACTGCCCCAGCTACCGCCAAACACCAGCCACTTATCAATGCCGAGGTGCGATCGCAGTCGCTCGATATCGGCCACTAACTCCCAGGTCGTATTCTCGCGCAACTCCGCATAGGGGGTGCTGCGTCCGCACCCCCGCTGGTCGAACAAAATTAGTCGCCATGTATCGGGATGAAAGTACTGGCGATACTCCGGCGGGCAACCTCCACCCGGACCGCCGTGGAGGAAGACAGCAGGTTTCCCATTCGGATTGCCGCATTCTTCGTAATACAGCGTGTGGAGGTCCGATACGGGTAGTGTACCGCTAGCATAGGGCTCGATCGCTGGGTATAGTTCGCGCATAACAGGCAAAAGGCTGAGGAGGATGGCAGATAACGCACGCTGATTTTACTGCGCGATCTCCCTGTCTAGGTGTCATTGCCGTCTGAGGGTCACTTCTGCGTGAGGGGGATAGAGCGACGCCAGCCAGACGCTACTGTTTAGTAGTGGGGACGGGGTCAGAAGGGGCCAGGCGATCGCTGGATTTCGAGCGTGACAGTGCCGAACGCAACCATCCTGGCGTGATGCTGACGGTAATTAGGATAGCCACGACAACCGCAGCGCTGAGATTAGCAGGCATACGGCCAGATGCGACTCCAACCCCAGCAATTACCAAAGCCACTTCTCCCAGCGGGAGCATACCAACGCCAATGGCAAGGCGATTGAGTGGGGTTTTGCAGGGGACGAGATAGGCACCGCCGAGACGACCTATTAGGACAGTTAAGGCCAAAAATGCCCCCATCATCAGCACGCCGAGACCGCCGGGAGCAAATGGATTAATCACGCGTAGGTCGGTACGCGCCCCTGTGACCACAAAAAAGATGGGGATGAGTAAATCGGCGAGCGGTTCCAGTTCGTGCTCTAACTTTCGACGAATAGCCGTTTGGCTGAGAATCAGTCCGGCAGCGAATGCTCCCATGAGCGCTTCCAGACCCACCATATCCGCAACAAAGCCGAGGCTGAAGCAAAAACTGAGCGCTAGCAGTAGCAACCCACCGCGCACGTGCAGCGGCTTCAGTAATCCGACGAAAGCCGACCCCAACATGCGGCTCAGTACGGTCGAACCCAATAAAAAAATTGCCGCCCAGACAACCAGCACGACGAGATCGACAACGTTGACACCTGCTTCTGTGGTCAAACCGCTAATCACGGTCAGAATCAAAATGCCCGTAATGTCGTCCAGTACAGCAGCTCCGACGATGAGCTGGCCTTCCTTCGACTTCAGCGCCCCCAGTTCAGTCAAGATGCTGGCGGAGATCCCGATACTGACCGCAGTCATCGCTGCAGCAGCAAAGAGCGCGCCGGTTGTTTCCACTTGAAACAACCAGCGCAGCCCTGCCAACCCTACCAACAGCGGTACGCTGATCCCAGCTAAAACAGCAGTGGCAGCTTGAGGTGCAACCCGAATCAGCTCCCTCAAGTTAGATTCCAGTCCCACCTGAAACAACAGCAAAATGACGCCCAACTGCGACAGGTTAGAGAGGATTTGTCCTTGAGCCTGAAAAATCTGGGTTCGCTCTAGCTCGGTAAATGGTGGGTAGAACAACTGGACAAAGTCGAGCAGTAGTGAATTCTCGGCTGTTACCCCATTCCCCGGTAGCACCACCAAACCGAGCATAGAGATACCAATCGCGGCTCCACCCAACAAGCTGCCCAGGATAGCTGTCAGTCCCAAACGATTGGTAATTTCGCCCCCTGTCTTGCTAGCCAGGTACACCAGTAGCAGGCTCAGCAGCATCATCTGCAAAATAGGCTGATTCAGGGCGAGAGGTGCATCGGTCATCATCTCGCCTGCGGTACCTGACTGCAGGGCTTCTGACGGTGCGACAGTCGCAAAAAACGAGATTGCGCTCCCCATCTCTCGTTCGATTCCGAGCTGCAATGCGATCGCCATTACACTGTTCCTTTGCGCATCGGTACGCTAATGTGCTGTGGCCGAAACCAGTGCAGCCCGAAGGAGGTGGCAAAGGTAGTCAAAATTGCGATACAGGTTAAGGTCGCAAACAAGACCGGATCGAGAATGCCGCTAATGCGACCGAGTTCGGCAAACACCAGCACGACTTCCCCTCGCGGTACCATCCCTAGCCCTACAGCCAGTGGATTAACCCCTTCTCGCGTCGAGAGCGCATAGCCGCTAGCGACTTTGGCCGCGATCGCGATCGCCGTCAAAAACACCACTAACCCCAAATTCCCCCAAGCTTCATCCGTCCGCCACGGCCACAGCACCCTCAAGTCGGTCTCTGCGCCAATGTAAACGAAGAAGATCGGCACGAATGCGTCTACCACAGGACGCAAATGTTCGGCGATGATACGACGGATGCTGCCTTGCAACGATAGCCCAGCTAGAAATGCGCCCAGGATAGTTGCTAACTGAGCCACGCTTGCAATCAATACCAGTAAATAAGCAAACATCAGGGCAGGAACAATGGCTCGCCCGCGTGTCGTCAACACTTGTTGCAGCCGCATCAGTAGAGGACTTATGGCCCGCCCGACCAGTACTGAAATTACGACAATTGCGGTTGTTAACACCAAAAGTCGCAACACATTTGCGCTAGAAAAAACGCTTTCCCGATGGAAGGCCAGAACGAGGGATAGCAAGACAATCCCCAGGGCATCGTCGAGCATGGCTGCTCCTAGGATTGCTTGACTTTCCGACGTGCTGAAATCGCCCGCGCGCTGTAACAACTGCGAGGTAATGCCTAAGCTGGTAACGCTCAGCGCCACCCCGACAAAAAGTGCGGGTATCAAGCCCACGTCCCAAAACGCGTTGAGGGTTAACGATCCGCCCACAATCGACAGAAACACCCCCACCCCTGCAACCGCAATCACCTGAGAGCGATTCACGATCAGTTGGCTGAGATTGGCCCCCAACCCAGTCTCGAATAACAGGACGATGACACCGACGCTGGCCAAGGTTTGGAAAAAATCACTTTGAAAGCGAAAGACGCTATCGAGGATGTGGGGATCGCTGAATCCGTGCAGGCGCGCCACCCAGTTCACCGCCACCGAATCAATGGCGCTTAAGTTTGCCCGAGGTAAGACGATTAGCCGCAGTCCCGATACGCCAATAAAAATACCGCCCAGTAGTTCGCCCACCAGCGAAGGCAGCCCCAATCGTCGACAGAGTTCTCCACCCATCAGCGCCGTTAAATACACTAGGGCCAGATCGAGAATCACCACCGCTAGCGACAGGCGCTCTTCACCAACAGCACTAGCCAAGGTAACGACTGCGGCAAATCCCATATAGCGTGATGACTCCGTGCAATGCTAACGAAGGCCCATAGGAGGCTTCCGAATTGGGTTATGCGTTTTTATCCTTGCCTTCGGACTGCAGTCGCGCGCGCACCCGTCGTTCGAGTTTCTGTTGCAACCCATTTTCCCAGCGAGACAAAGCCAGGGCTCCCGCCACGACACCAAGCTGAACGGCCAGGTTAGGGACAGTTTGAGCCAAGTCCTGTCCAGCTATCACGCGGAAGAAAAAGATGACTCCACCCAAGCCGCCAGATAGAGCTGCAGCCAGATAGACGAATTGACGAATTTTGCGGTAAGGGGCCGCAAGTTCTGAGGTCAGTCGAACTCGCTCGTCGAACGGAAGCGAACTGGGTTTGCGAGGTGGCATATCGAATAGGTGTCCTAACGACGGGGTGGCGATCGCGCAAGCAAAGCAATCTGACCCTGTCAAACTTGGGACTGACTGCAAACGACCTGTCACAGCGATCGCGCGCTGCTCCCGTCAAGCTGGTTTTAGTGTATCAATCTGTGCGTATCAATCTATGGTTTCGAGCGCTGCAAGAATGCGATCGCCCATTTCTTTGCAGCCGACGACAGTCATTCCGGCTGAGGCAATGTCACCCGTACGGTAACCTGCGTCCAACACGGTTTGGACGGCGCGCTCGATGCGTGCGGCCGCATTGGGGCGATCGAGTGAATAGCGCAGCATCATGGCTCCGGAAAGAACTTGTGCGATGGGGTTGGCTTTGTCCTGGCCGGCGATATCAGGGGCCGAGCCGTGCACGGGTTCGTACAATCCAGGACCTTCTGCTCCCAAGGACGCAGAGGGCAACATGCCAATCGAGCCCGTCAGCATAGCGGCAATATCCGATAAGATATCGCCAAATAAGTTGCCAGTCACGATCGTGTCGAACTGCTTCGGCCAGCGCACCAGCTGCATGGCAGCATTGTCTACGTACAAATGGGATAGCTCGATATCGGGATAAGCTGTTGCCATTGTCATCATCCGCGATCGCCACAATTGCGAGACATCCAGGACATTAGCTTTATCCACTGAACACAGCTTTTTGCCTCGCTTGTTCGCAATGTCAAACGCAACTCGAGCAATGCGATCGACCTCATCTTCGCGGTAGGCCATCGTATTTACCCCCCGCTGCGTGCCGTCAGATTGGCTGAAAATGCCCTTGGGTTGGCCGAAGTAAATCCCCCCGGTTAGTTCCCGAACTACCATCAAGTCGATGCCAGACACGACCTCGCGCTTGAGGGAAGATGCATCGACAAGTTGCGGAAAGATCTGAGCCGGTCGCAGGTTGGCAAATAAGCCCAATCCGCCCCTTAGGCCCAGTAACGCTTGTTCCGGACGGAGGTTAGCGGGTAGATCGTCATATTTATAGTCACCTACCGCTGCCAGAAAAACCGCATCGCTTTGGCGACACGCAGTCAAAGTCTCTTCGGGTAAGGGATGTCCCGTAGCGGCGATCGCCACTCCACCAGCGAGCGCTTCTTGCCATTGCCAAGCAAACCCTGCTTGTTTTGCCACTGTTTCCAGCACCGTTTTGGCTACGGCGATAATTTCTGGGCCGATGCCGTCCCCCGGCAGGAGCGTAACGGTGTAGGTTGAAGCAGTCATGAAGGTAGAGGCCGAACAGTACGAATCCTTCAGCAGCGTAACGCACGGGCGTAAGCCGGTAAACGCACGATTTATAGCTTTTGACGACTGGGTTTGGCCGCAGAAGTACGGACTGCGACTAAGTTCTGGATAGCTAAAACGTCCTCAGCAGCTTGATGGTTTCTGTATCCTGCAAACGTGACTCAACCGGACAGTCAGTCCAATTCAGTCAAACTCGACTCTGAGTTTCCCAAGCTTCAAGCGCACGTCACTAAATGGCGAGGGGTTGAGAGCCACACTGCATCAAAATCAGTACGTTGTCTCGCAACGCTCGATTGAGCATCTCCACAGCTTCGAGGTCGCTGGCGCTGTAGCGATATTGAGCGATTGCCTCAGAGATTTGTTGTTTGAGGGTGCGAGTCAAGACTTGTGTTTCAAAGACTTGCTGCACGAGTTGTTGAATCGTCATGGCAGCTGCTGGCTTCGTAATGGAAGCAGTATCGCTGAAAACATTCAGCCAGGCTGCGATCGCGATCGCAATGCAATCTATATCCCAGTCGCATCTTCATTCCATCAACGGCTGTACCCAACGGGGTGGAGCTGAAATCGGACAGCCCAACCGCTCGAGCACCAGGGCGGCCATCACGTGCACGAAGAAAAGATAAAGCAGCGAATGAACGGATAGCAGCACAATAGCTGTCGCGCTCACCACCCACACGGGAGCAGATAGATAGATGCCCAACCATCCCAGCGAAACATCTAAAAACCAATTAGTCAGGTTGGTTAGCTGCAAAATCAAGTAAGCCCACAAGTTCTCACCCACCAGCAGAGACGACAGCGTCAGTTGAAAGATCAGCCCTAAAGTATTCAATCCCGCCCCAGTCAGCACGGACCAATACCAAGACCGACGCGATCGCCACGCATGCCCCAACCACAGCCCCAAACATCCGTAGGGCATCAAATACACTACACTCCGGGTGGGTCCTAATAGGACAGTTAGCAGCAGCGTCGTTACAGTTAGGGCAATTTTTCCCGTACGCGGGTTCCAGCGAAGTACGGCCAGCGCTACAGGTAGCGAAAAAAACAACCGGAGAAATGGGCCAGTGGGATTGACGTACACGGTTGTCAGCCAAATGATGGCCGACGTACTGGCTAAAAAGGCCGCCTCTACCAGCCGACGAGATCGCGAAGGATAATCCGGAGGGGGCGGGGGTAGAGCCGGTAAAGACATGCAGAAGAGCTTGAGAAAATGGCGATCTCGAGTTGCATCGGGAGATAAACGATCGAGAGATAAACGTTAAAGCAACAGGTAAACGGTAATACAGAATACAAATAACTGCTGTAGCTAACGCATCATAGGATATCTAGGCTGTCATCCCTAAAAAATTTTAGAGGAATGCGTCGAGCAGAGCTTCACGATCTATACTCAGCGTGTGGTGCAGTATCGCGAAATCGACGTTTTTCAAGCTCGCTAAAGTAGCAGCGCGACCTGTGGTGTGGTTGCCTGCGTTTGTCGTCACTCTAACGAGATGCAGTCGGTTTGCGCGTGATGGGAAGGAGAGGTTGATGGATACGGTAGCCTTTATGGAACGGTACGGGTTTGACCTCGCTCGGTTGCGGGGCGATGCCTGGGTACGCAGTTGGGAAACGCGTTTCCCAGCTTTGTGGGTCATACCAGCCATGGTAGAAGCGCTGTATCAGGGCCGCTATAAGGCCGTTTCGGTAGAACAATTATTAACCATGTGGCGCGAACGCAGCTGCCCTCGTCTAAGTTTCGGTCTAGATTTTACCCGCAAGGTGTGGCCGGAAGTAACTGAACAAGTGCAAGAAGTACTCGTGCAGGCGGGACCGAGCTCTTTACAGCTGCGTCGGTGGCAATTTCAGGCCTACGATACGCAGCAGTGGTATCGCGAACATCGCGGCGGCAAGGCCATCACCATTTACCGCCTGCGCCAGCAACTGCGCGCTCAAGCCTTACCTCACAAGCTTGAAGAGTTTGTCGACTGCACACCTGTCCGATGAATTGAGGCTTCTTTGAGCCATTTCCCTGCCGAATCTTGCGACTTAGTCGCTTTAGCGGCTCTGTTGGCGGCGCTTAAGCGCCTGTAACTCCAATTCGGTTTCTAAATCGCTGAATTGCTTCTCTAAATCGTCTGATTTAGTAGACTGATTGTTGCTACTGCTCCAACTGCTTGATGGGGGCGGAGTAGATGCCGTGGAGTGCGATCGCGCATCAGCAGAAGTGTTGATGCGTTCCTGCACTTCTTGGCGACGGGTTTTAATCTGTTGCAGCAGCTTTTCCATCTCTTGAATACGGGTTTTGGCCCCTTCCATTTGGCCCCACAGTAGGTTGCCCTGTTGAAGGAGGCTAGCTTCGCGATCGCGCGCGCCCTGGGCCAAGTCGGGACGATTGGCTGCCACGGCCCGGTCGATGCGCTGGTGCCAAGTTTTAATCTCTTGCGCGGTCGAGAGAATACTGCTTTGCAATCGCTGCTGTTCGGAACGACTCTGGGAGATGAGTCGGGACGTGTCGGTTTCCTGCTGATGGAGCTGTTCTTCTAATGCTTGCAGTTCCAACTCGGGGTGGGAGCGCAGGAATTCTTCCAGCCGAGTTTCTAGAAATCGGATTAAGTCTTCAATTAGATTCATTGCAGTGGGTACAGGGAAGTGGAGACTGCGCGTGTTCGGCAGGATCGCTCTGCCGCTAAGAACCGAGCTTGGCCAGCTCAGCCGGCACCTGTAACTTTAGAACGGTGTGGGCGATCGCAACGAACATTCCCCGATGTAGAGTATGAACCCGAACGCCCGTTTCTCAGCATTAGTTGCAGCATGACTAGATGGCTTTAAGCTGCGGATACTGCGTGAGGAGGTCGGTTGCGGACAGAGTATCTCCTTCGGACTGGGGCGTCCACAGCACTTCCATGGCCAGCAGCTGTTCCGCAGGCACGCCGCCCACCTGCATCAAGCACCGCCTTAGACTGGAGTCGTCTGCTACTTCTGGCAGTGACATCGAGCGTCCTTCAAAAGCCACCAGTAGCGTCACAACCAAATACTCGCCTACTTCAGACTCTGCCAAATCTCCACCTCGCTTGCGAGTGAGAGCTTCTTGCTGAGCCTCAGTTAGCTGCGAGATCTCACTATCCACATTGGAGAGCGTTTCGACGCTAACCTTGCCTCGTTCTTGTAGAGAGCGCTGGTTGAAGTACTGCTCCGCCTGGGAAAATCGCATGGTTTGCTGGTCGGCACGACCGTAGACCCAGTAATCGTCGTGCCGTACGAGAGCCAACGACACTTCCTGAAGGGCTTTGCTCAAACCAGCCGGGTCTGAGGCATCTGCGCGAAGAGCCAGTTCGTCAATTTCACGTTGCAGACTGCGTGCACTTGCCAAAAGTCCGACTTGAACTTCAGCCACTTGCGTCTGCGTGCCGCTCAGATTGCCTTCGCCACTTTCGTTCGCCGTTCTCAGCGCGCGCAGCACGAAGCTGCCAGCTCCCAAAATCAACAGCAGCGTCAACAACCCGCCACCGCCACCGCCCCAAAACAGGGGATAGACCAGTGGAAACCCGATGCCGCCACCATAGCCACCGCGATAGCCGTAATCGCCTCGAGGCATCGTTCGCGGTGCGGAATAGCTAGGGCGTCGGAAGCTACCGCCACCAATGCGCCCGCCACTGCGGGCAGCCTGCGCGTCACTGACGGGAGCCAAACAGAGCGCGATCGCTAAAACCACTGCGAGACAGGGCCTGAACCAGAATCGCAACCGTCTCGTCAGGTTTGACATCCACTTCACCATTGCGTCATTGCGCCTCAAAACGCGAATTCTGCTCACTTCAATACATTTCAACTTCGCTCGATTGCAAGGGGCACAGCAAAGTTAAGAAACGCGAAGTAATTCTTATCTATTAGTTTACGCTGTCTTCCTGCTCGGGCAGGTAGGGTTCTCCCCCACAACGCGGCGGGCCAGTCTCAATCTGCACTCGCAAGGTCGTGCGATCGCCACACTACGACTAGCTCTCGACTGCAACACCTTTCCAGAATGCGATGTAGTCTTTGATGTTGCTAGCTGCAGATTTGGGCTCGGGGTAATACCAGGCAGCGTCGGGGTTGGATTTGCCGTTGACTTCGAGCGTGTAGTAGCTCGCTGTCCCTTTCCAGGGGCAGTTGGTGTGGGTAGAACTGGGCTTGAAGTATTCGCGGTTGATGGCAGCGGGAGGGAAGTACTGATTGCCTTCCACCACTTCACAGGCATCGCTTTCAGCTAGAACAGCTCCATTCCAGGTTGCTTTAGGCACGATGTCACCTCTTGAAACTCATGCAATTGATATATGATCGAAACCTGCTGCCAGTCGAACGACAGCGTGTTTGGGCCGCTTGATGTCGGACTGAAGTAAAACTTTCTTAGTCCAAGAGATCGAACCGACAACTGCCAACAGTTCGTGAAGCCGAGCAAGGGATTCAGTGGCACGAACTGGCTGTTGGTGAGCCAGTATTTTCGATACAGGTGAAGTGCGCGCAGCCATTCGCAGGTGCTTTAGCCCGATTCGCCATCTCTCCAACAGGCTCGACCGTCATCACTGTAGCTGATTTTCGGCAGGACTCGAATGCGCGCGTCACGACCAATCTTCAGCTTGCTCTGCCTGCAATAGTGCTTCGAGGTCGTCGCCTCGATAGGCTTGAACGCTCTGACGACGCGATCTCCGAGATTGCCTCCGGTAGCGACTATCCAGCCGCGGTTCTGCGGTGCGACCATCTCGCGTCGTTTTGTATTTCACGGCCGCATCGGGAGCGGGCAAGTCGCGTTCGGCCGCTTCTCGCGCCGATATTTCTGCATAAAAACTGAGGTAGTGGTCGAAGCGTTCCCAGTCGTGCGCGCGCACCGCACAGCCAGGCTCTTGCTGGTGGCGACAGTTAGGAAACTGGCAGTGCGCAATGTACGATCGCGCTTCCGGAAAACATCGTGCCAAGCCTTCCGACCGACAGCGCAATAGTTCGACCTGATTGAACCCCGGCGTGTCTGCCAGCCAGCCCCCTGAGGGCATGGCAAACAGTTCGACGTGGCGCGTGGTGTGACGGCCGTGTTGCAAGCGTCCCGACACAGGTTGGGTGCGGAGCGACACGTCCGGCAGCAGCGCATTGAGCAAACTTGATTTCCCCATACCTGAGCCACCCGCCATCACGGAAATGCGATCGCGACAGACCGCCTGCAGTTCGTCCAACCCGCGACCGGTTTCGGCACTTAAAACTAAGGGCTCGTAGCCCCAGCTCTTCAGCCGCGCTCGCCACGAGTTGACTCGGGCAGCACTGACGAGATCGCTTTTGTTCAAACAAATCTGTACGACTAGCTCGCAAGCTTCTGCCTGCACCAGCAGTCGACTGAGATGCAGCGGATCGGGCTCCGGCTCAGCCAGCGCGCAAACAATCAAGGCTTGCCCTACGTTTGCGATCGCCGGGCGCGGTAACCAAGTCCGACGTGGCAAAACGTCAACAATCGCCGCCCGTCCGCTCGACCAATCCGGTTCGACAACGACGACGCGATCTCCAGTAATCACTTGCTGTCCGGTTTTCTTCAGCCGAGACCGCCGGACGCACAGCAGTTCGGGACGCTCTCCACTCTGCGGTGGCAATACAGCAAGCGCCACATTCTCTGGCAGGGTATCCAGAACGACGCGGTAGTAGTTGGCTTGGACAGCACGCACGGTTCCTAAGTAGCCTCGCGGGTCGAGATCGGCAGCAGGATGGAGACCGGAGCAATCGCTCACGATATCGACTCCGGCGTCGAGCTGCCACGTTCCACCACCAGGGCAAAGTATCCTTCCGAGCGCTCTTCTAACTGGCGCACGTGATGGCCGGCCATTTCTAAGCTGGGAGGAACCTGCTGGATGGGTTCGCCTGCATCGAGCCACACCTCCAGGCGATCGCCCGGCGCGAGCTGCTCGACCTGAAGTTTGGTGCGGACAAAATTGAGCGGACAGGGGACGCCGCGCAGGTCAAGTCGATTCACGTTACGATCTCCTGTCTCAGGCGAGCGATCTCGATCTGACTAGCGGAATAATCCACCCAAGAAGCCCTCAATACCGCCCCCTTTACCGATCTTTTCGCCATTAAGTATGGCTAGTTGTTCTAGCAAATCTCGCTCTTCAGGATTGATGCGCGCCGGGATATTGACATTCACCGTAATGAGTTGATCGCCGCGAGCGACGGGATTGCCTAACTTAGGCACCCCATGCCCTTCGAGCCGTAACACCGTACCGGGCTGTGTCCCAGCAGGCACAATTAACTCTTCTTCTCCATCCACTGTAGTGACGCGAATCCGCGCTCCCAAGATCGCTTGCAGGTAGCTAATGTCGAGTTCCGAGAGGATATTGAGCCCGTCCCGCTGGAACGCCTCATCCGGTTCGACAAATAGATACACGTATAGATCGCCAGCCGGACCACTGCGCCGACCGGCATCGCCCTCTCCAGATACACGCAGTCGCGTGCCGCTGTCTACCCCAGACGGCACGGTAATCCGCAATTTTTTGTTAGTTTGCAGCAGTCCTTCACCGTTGCACTTCGCGCAAGCATCTTCGATCACCTGGCCGGTGCCTTCGCACGTGGGACATGTCGATACTTGCGTAAAGCTACCAAACGGCGTGCGGGTCGCCCGACGCACCTGACCGGCACCGCCGCAGGTCGGACAGCTCTTTGGTCCCGACCCCTGCCGCGCCCCGGTGCCATCACAAACATCACACACTTCCAAGTGGCTGATGCGAATTTGTTTTTCGCCGCCGAACAAGGCTTCCAAAAATTCGAGCTTTAGGTCGAAGCGGAGGTCGTCACCTCGAATGGGTCCAGCTCGCCGCCGCCCAGGTTGACCAGCAGCACCGCCAAAGTTGGTGAAAAACGTCTCGAAAATATCGGCAAATCCGCCCAAATCCCCCATATCTTGGAAGCCGCCTGCTCCAGCTGCGGCTCCACCCACGCCTGCTTCCCCAAAGCGATCGTAGCGTGCTTTCAATTCAGGATCTTTAAGTATCTCGTAGGCGCGGTTGATTTCCTTGAACTGCTCCTCGGCCCCCGGCTCCTTGTTCACGTCGGGGTGATATTTACGGGCCAGGCGGCGATAAGCTTGCTTGATATCTTCCTTCGCACAATTGCGATCGAGTCCCAGCACGTCGTAGTAATCGCGAGCCATAGGCTATCCTACCGTCCACCCATACATTGCCTGCTCGAAAATTTAGCAAGCGATTTTTCTCGTTCTAGCTTAGTCGACCAACTGTAAGCTCTAGCTCCAGGTCCGGGACTCGGCCTAATGTTCGGTCTCTTGCCCGCGTTTGACAGTAACAAGATGCAAAAACTCACTCACCCTTCGCCAGAACCGTAGAGGGCTTGCCCGGCTTCCTGCAAGATGCGATCGAGCTCGACCATTGCATTTTGTAACGATTCAGTCTTTAGCGTATCATTAGCCAACAGCTGTCTGACAGCTTCTTCCGCATCGGCTGCTCGCTCGCGGAACGCTAAACTCAGGCGTTCGGCATTTTCAGTGACGCTGGTTTGATAGCTATACAGCAACATATCAGCTTGGTTGCGCAGGTCGGCGGATTGCTTGCGCTGTAGGTCTTCTTCGGAGTATGCGATCGCCTCTTGCCGCATGCGCTCAACTTCGGTACTGCTAAGACCTCCGGTATTCGAGATTGTAATACTCTGCTCTAAGTTCGTGCCTTTGTCGCGGGCCGAAATATTGAGGATACCGTTGGCGTCGATGTCGAATGAAACTTCAATTTGCGGCACGCCACGGGGAGCCGGCGGAATTCCCGTAAGTTGAAACTTACCCAACGTTTTGTTGTCTTTTGCCATTGCCCGTTCTCCCTGGAGGGCATGGACTTCTACGACGGTTTGATTGTCGGCCGCCGTTGAGAAAATTTGGTTTTTGCTAGTCGGTAGTGTCGTATTGCGCTCGATCAATCGTGTAAAAACCCCGCCTAGAGTCTCAATGCCCATTGACAGGGGGGTCACGTCCAGCAGAAGGAGATCTTTGACCTCGCCCCCCATTACTCCAGCTTGAATGGCAGCCCCAAGTGCTACGGCCTCGTCAGGGTTAACCGATCGATCTGGAGCTTTGTTGCCGAAGAAGGTTTGAATTGATTTTTGCACGGCGGGAATCCGCGTGGAACCGCCGACTAAAATCACCTTGTTGATCGTGTCCAATTCAATGCCAGCATCACTCAGAGCCTGCTTAGTTGGCTCCATCGTCGTAGCGACTAAATCTTTCACCAGTTCTTCAAACTGCGATCGCAGCAATTCCATTTCCAAATGCTTGGGGCCGGAGTCGTCTGCCGTGATGAAGGGAAGATTAATCAGCGTCGTTGTCGTACTGGATAGTTCGATTTTGGCCTTCTCGGCAGCTTCGCGCAGGCGTTGTAAAGCCATGCGATCTCGACTGAGATCGATAGATTCGGCCTTTTTAAACTTCTCAATTAGCCACGTGACTAAGCGCTCGTCGAAGTCATCGCCACCGAGATGATTATTCCCAGACGTAGCTAAGACTTCAAATACACCATCCCCAATTTGCATGACGGAAACGTCAAAGGTCCCGCCACCCAAATCGAATACGAGAATGCGCTGCTCGGTATCTTGCTTGTCGAGGCCATAGGCTAGCGCTGCTGCTGTCGGCTCATTGATAATGCGCAAAACTTCCAAACCCGCGATCGTTCCGGCGTCTTTAGTTGCTTGACGCTGAGCGTCGCTAAAGTAGGCGGGGACTGTAATTACAGCCTGCGTCACGGGTTCGCCTAGATAGTTTTCGGCATCCTGCTTCAGCTTTTGCAAGATCATGGCCGACAGTTCTTGAGATGTGAAGGAACGCCCCTGTACGTCAAATTCCACCGTATCGTCACGCCCGCGCTTGACTTTGTAAGAAACGCGATTGCGTTCTTGCTCCGTATCGTCCCATCGCCTTCCGATGAAGCGCTTGACGCTAAAAACTGTGTTTTCGGCGTTGGTGACAGCTTGACGCTTAGCCAATTGACCGACTAGGCGTTCGCCGTTTTTGGTGAACCCCACAATACTAGGAGTCGTACGCCCCCCCTCCGCGTTGGTAATGACAACGGGCTGTCCCCCTTCCAAAACGGCAACACAGCTATTTGTAGTGCCTAAATCGATACCGATTACTTTCCCCATAGCAGCCGATGCAAGCGCAGTACTCCAGCGTAATTTCGAGTGAGATACATTTGAGCGGTTTCAAAACCCTTGATTGATAGGCTATCTAAAAAGCAACTCAATAGCTCTAGGATGCGTAGCCCGTCAGAGATGGCTCGACTCCCGTAAAACCAGAATGCTGTATCTCTGTCTCGACGATACTCGTTATGGCTTTAAGATACCCGCAGCGCTGGTTAGTCTATCCTTCCTCGGCAGATGCAGCATGGGCAGGCGCGCCAGGATCGGGCGAAGCTGGCTCGGTGGTGCCCGCCTCGTTACTTTCAGACGCAATATTTACAGCAGTATCAGTTGGGATACTAGAACCCTCACCTCCTGTAGCCACGGTCACCATGGCATGCCGTAAGACGCGATCTCCCAGCAGGTATCCCGGTTGATACTCGGACAAAATCGTGCCTTCAGCAGCCTCGTTGGTCGGCTGTTGCATTGCCGCATCGTGCAGGTTGGGGTCGAAGACTTCGCCCACTGTCTTCATGCGCGCAACGCCCATCTTTTTCAAAATATTGACGAAATCGCGATAGAGACTTTGGTAGCTGTTGTGAATCTTCTCTTCCGCTTCAGTCTCAACTTTGATGGCCTGCTGTGCCCGCTCGAAATTATCAACTACGGGAAGAATATCGCCAATGGCGCGGCTCTTCTCGCGCGAGCTTAACTCTTCTTTCTCCCGCTGAGTGCGCTTGCGAAAATTGTCAAAATCCGCATAGAGACGCATGTAGTTTTCTTCTTTTTCTTTAAGTTGTTGCCGCAGAATATCGGACTCTCGCTGCAACTTGGCAACTGCCGCCCGCGTCTCGGCGAGCTGGGCATCGACTGGAGCCGTGCTTTTATCTTCAGATAGCGCTGCCACGTCTTGGATTAATTCTTCCAGCTCAGCTGGGGCTAGCTCCCGCTCATCTTCTAGCTCGGGATAACTATCTTCAGGTTGCAAGGGAGTTTTGTCTTCTTGAGTCATGGGCGATCGAGCCACGTACGAGCTGTACAATTGACGTGCGGCGAGTAGTGAAACCGCAATCGTGGATGAGTATCACGGGTAGGGAAAGCTCATAATACCGGGAGGTAGGCACCAAGCGGAAATAAATCCCTATGTTATTTATTATGTCATTTCGTTTTACGGCGCTTTTAATGTCGAGATCAATCAACTCGCATCGCACGAGGTACCTATCTCAATTAGGGATAGTAGCGTACTGTAGCTTACCCACAAAACTGTAGTGGCGCGCACGCTGACCTTAGCGCAGTTCTGATGATTCTGTATGGCTCTGTTCGAACCACCCATGCATAACGGGCGCTCAATAACTCTCCAACCGCTCGACACGGTGGGCCAGTTCGCCATCCAAAGATGCGTGCGAAAATTGGGGTCGCAGCACATTTGCCACAGTAGCGACGACACCGCAGCCGCTACAAGCTGCGGCCACCAGAACGAGGCCGACCGGAACGTCTACGGAACTTAAGGCGAACCAGCGAATAGAAACCATTTGTGGATTCTGACTGGCAAAGATGGCCGCGATCGCGATGATGACGAACGCGAACAGTAAACCCAGCACTCGCACGACCGATCCCTCCTACGCGGTTAGCGGGTGAATCTCCACGCATCGCGATCCTATCTCAAACGAGGCCGTGCTCAATTGCTGCATGCTACAGTCGTCGGGCTGCTTTGGATTTGAGGCTCTATGTCCGAGCGCAGCATTCTCGTGGTTGGTGCTGGTATTACCGGACTGATTTGTGCCCGTCGTCTCAAGCAGATGGGTATGCAGGTACGGGTTTTCGAAAAGTCGCGTGGCTTCGGCGGTCGAGTTGCTACTCGACGCATTTCAGTCACGACGCAAGCAGGCTCAGTCTCACACGTGCCCGTCGACCACGGCACGCAGTATGTCTCTCCCAAGTCAGAGGCGTTTCAAGCTCAGCTGCAAGAGCTGCAGCAGGCAGACATCGTGACTGAGTGGGCGAGATCGCGACACGTGCTCGACGAAAACGGCTTGCATCCGGATGATAAGTACGTACCTCGCTACATTGGCCTTGCAGGTATGGCGGCGATCTCCAAACACCTCGCGGCCGAGCTCGACGTTGTCACCGAAACTCGAGTAACCCGCATTCATCGTCAACCAAATAGCTGGGTCATCCGAACCGAAGGCAATCGCGAAGAGTCGTCTGCTGGGGTAGTCATTGCTGTTCCAGCACCTCAAGCTTTAGAAATTCTAAAATCAGCGACCAATGCCGGTGAGATTGCCGCTAGCGATTCCGCTATTGGTGCTCTCCAAGCAGCGCGGTACGCTCCATGCTTGGCAGTGATGGCAGGTTACGCCGAGACCACTCCCAAACCAGCCTGGCAAGGGGTGCAGTGGTTGGGACATGACGCAATTGCCTGGACGGCTTTAGACAGCAGCAAACGCAATGCCTCCACCTTTCCAGCGATCGTGCTGCACTCAACTGCCGATTTCGCGCGTCAATATCTTGATGCCACCCACGCGGACCTGGAAGCTGCCGGACGCCACTTGCTGTATCTTGCCAGTCAGGAGTTGGGAGCGTGGCTAGCCGAGCCAGACTGGCTGCAAGTCCATCGCTGGCGCTACGCATTTCCAGAAACGACAGCCTCGGAGCTGAGCTTCGCGATCTCGACTGCTGAGACTCGTGCCCCGCTCGTTTTGGCGGGTGACTGGTGTGCGAGTCCCAGGGTAGAAGGGGCGTTTTTGTCCGGCTTAGATGCAGCGGTGCGGCTGGCAAAGACGCTAGCCTAGACCGCTACTTCAGCTGACGTTAGACTGAGTGAAGTCGGAATTTTTAAGAAACTTTGCGTTTGAAGAACTTTTGCCGATGACTATGCTCGCGCTCGCTATTGACGAGGTCCACACGATTAAACCCGGATGGGAGAATCGCTCAAACGCTGCAGTTGACGTTTTGATTGTTGGTGGCGGCTTGGTGGGTTTAACTTTGGCCGCTGCATTAGGACATACGCCTGTCACCGTAGGCGTAATTGAAGTCCGGCCGCTATTCGACCCCGCAACAGCCAAGGCGATCGCCAGTCCGGACGGTCGTGCGACAGCTTTGGCCTTAGGCACGGTACAGATGTTACGCAGTATCGGCGTCTGGTCCGCAATGGAGCGCGGTGGCGTTTCGCCCATCGAGTCTATTCGCGTCTCGGACGGCTCCTTCCCGCGCGCAGCGCGACTCCACAGGGATGAAATTGAAGCAGAGGCTTTGGGCTACATCGTGGAGAACCGAGTGACGTTAGCTGCCTTGACGCAGTACGTCGCGAGTTGCCCCAACATCAAGCTGATGTCTCCGGCGCGATTGCAAGATTGGCAGACTGATGTAGATACGGTAACCGCAAGAATTATCCGTGAAGATGGCAACGACGCGGTCTTGGCCGCCCAGGTTCTAATTGCGGCGGACGGAGCGAGATCGCCTTTACGAACGCAGGCTGAAATTCCCGCATCGAGTTGGGCGTACGACCAAGTTTGTATGGTCACGACTGTGCAAACTGAGCGACCACACGACAATATCGCTTACGAGCGCTTCCAGCCCAGCGGCCCCTTTGCCATTCTGCCTATGTGTACTCCTCGTCAGGAAGGAGTGTCTGACGGCTCTCCTTCACGCCGCAGTTGCGTAGTATGGACAGCGCGATCGCGCGATCGAGATCGCCTTATGAGTTTGAATGACGCAGACTTTATTTCGGCTATGTCTCCTGCTTTCGGTCCGCAACTGGGTCGGATTGAATCGGTATCGCCCCGAGCTTGCTACGTTCCGAAGCGATCACACTGCAGCAACTACGTACGTCCGCGTTTCGCCTTGGTTGGAGATGCAGCTCATTCCACTCATCCAGTGGGTGGTCAAGGGGTCAACCTGGGCATGAGAGACGTGGCCGTACTGGCGGAATGCCTAGTACGAGCTCGGGAAGCAGGCCTGGATTTGGGTGATTCGGACGTTTTACAGGCATATCAGCGCCGGCGACAGGGGGACAATGCTGCCGTGTTATTCGTCACCGATACGGCCAACCGTCTCTTTTCCAATCAAATTTTGCCGTTACAACTGATGCGGCGCTTGGGACTAATGGGTCTCGACTGGATGCCCTTCGGTAAGCGCTTTCTCATGCGGCGAGCCATGGGATTGGGCGGTCAACCTATGCAGCTAGTAGAAGGGCGATCGCTGGCTACGGTTAGCCCCTAGAAAAGCCCAGAAGCAAGACTGGCTCCAAGCTATACTGTGATAACTTTTGGGCTCCCTGACTGATTTCCATGTACGACCGTTCATCCCAAACTTTTGCACTCTTTCCAGGACCTGCTCGCGTTTGGCGCGGAGCAGGAATTCTGGCGGAGCAGACGGGCGAACTGGCCCGGTTGGGTGCTGCAGGCGCAAATGAGGTCGAACGATTACTCGTTATCGGCGGCAATCGCTCTCTAGACGTGGTGCGAGCCAGATTAGAACCTGCGTGGGGCAGTTGCCGCACCGAACTGGTTTGGACAACCTATGGCGTCGATTGCACGGAAGCGGAGCTGACTCGACTGCGGACACGTGCCACTCAGGTAAAGGCACAGGGAATTGTTGGAGTTGGGGGCGGAAAAGCGATCGACACGGCCAAACTGATCGGTCACCAGTTGCAGTTGCCCGTCGCGACCATTCCAACATCTGCAGCGACGTGTGCGGCCTGGACAGCACTGTCGAACGTCTACACGACCGCTGGCGCATTTCAGTACGATGTGTCGCTGAATCGCGCCCCAGAATTATTAATCTTGGATTACGACTTACTTTTAGACGCACCGGAAGTCACCTTGCGGGCTGGAATTGGCGATGCCTTGGCGAAATGGTATGAGGCCTCGGTCAGCAGTGGTAACTCGGAAGACGCGATCGCAATTTCGGCGGTCCAGCAAGCTCGCATCGTGCGCGATCTGCTATTGCAACAATCAGCGGCGGCGATACGCGAACCTGGCGGTACGGCTTGGCAGCAGGTTGTAGATGCAAGCGTCTGTTTGGCTGGCGCGATCGGCGGGTTGGGCGGGGCAAAATGCCGCACTGTAGCCGCACATGCCGTCCACAACGGGCTGACTCACATTCCCGGCCATCGAGCGCATTTGCACGGCGAGAAAGTTGCCTTCGGCATCCTCGTGCAGTTGCGACTAGAAGAAATCTTGCAAGGTAGTCAACTGGCGGCGACCGCTCGCAAACAGCTGTTGACCTTCTACGACGAGATTGGGTTGCCCACTTCTCTGGCAGAGTTCCACCTCGACAGCGATTGTCTTGACAGCACCCATCTCGACCGCCATCATGCCGATCCGGATAGAGCCGCTGAAATCGCCACCCATCTAGCCACTGTCGCTCGTGTTGCTTGCCAACCCGATTCGGATATCCATCACCTCCCATTCCCTGTTTCGTCGGAAGCGCTTGTCGTAGCTGCGAAAACAACGCGGGTTCCCGTAGCAAGTGCTGTCAATCGCCCGATATCATTAACGTACTAAATCGTCAGAACACGATCGCACTCGTTTTTCTCACATTGCGATGTGCTGCGTGCTGGAAGCTAAACCCATGCGAGATATCCTCACTCCTGCTCAACGGTTGCACAAGCTGCCGCCTTACGTATTTGCTCGTTTGGACGAATTGAAGGCGCGCGCGCGGGAACGGGGATTGGATTTGATCGATCTGGGGATGGGCAATCCCGACGGTTCGACTCCTGCTCCCGTAGTTGAAGCTGCAACCGTTGCTCTACGAGATGCTTCCAATCACGGCTATCCCCCTTTCGAAGGTACGGGCTCGTTCCGACGCGCCATTACAACCTGGTATCGCCGTCGGTATAGCGTGGAGCTAGATCCCGAAGCAGAGGCCTTGCCCTTGTTGGGTTCAAAAGAGGGATTGACCCATCTGGCTTTGGCTTATATCGATCCAGGCGATTTAGTGCTCGTTCCCAGTCCTGCCTATCCGGCTCATTTTCGCGGGCCTACCATTGCTGGCGGTCAGGTTTATCCCATGACGCTGCGGCCTGAAAATAACTGGTTGATCGACTTGGATGCGATCCCGATAGAAGTAGCTCAAAAAGCTCGCGTTCTTTACTTCAATTACCCCAACAATCCCACCACTGCGGTCGCGCCGCGCTCGTTCTTCGAACGCGTGGTGGAGTTTGCCCATCGCCATCAAATTTTGCTGGTTCACGACCTTTGCTATGCAGAACTGGCGTTTGATGGCTATCAGCCTACGAGTTTGTTAGAAATTCCCGGTGCGAAAGAGCTCAGCGTTGAATTTCACACCCTCTCGAAAACCTACAATATGGCAGGATGGCGGGTCGGATTTGTCGTGGGCAATCGACGCATCGTCCAAAGCCTGCGCACGCTCAAAACCAATTTGGATTACGGTATTTTTGCGGCCATTCAAACGGCAGCTGAAACTGCTCTCAACCTGCCTGACGAGTACGTCCTAGAAGTGCAGCATCGCTATAGTAATCGTCGAGATCTCCTCGTGGACGGCTTGCGATCGCTGGGTTGGGAAGTGGAGCCTAGTCGCGCCACCATGTACCTATGGGTACCCACTCCGCGCCTGCAGGACGGTTGTGCGGAGGGGTCGACTGAGTTTGCCCTGCGGGTGTTGGAATCAACCGGAGTTGTGGTTACTCCGGGCAGTGCTTTTGGCAGCGGCGGGGAAGGGTTTATCCGTATCAGTTTGATTGCTGGTGACGATCGCCTCGAAGAAGCCCTCAACCGCTGGCGAGAAGCCGGCATTCGTTATTGCTAAACTGACACGGTCAGCGCTCGAACGCCCACTCCAAGAGGTCTGGAAATGCCGTACGTATTCAGGTCGAGGGCAATCGTCATCGCCCTCGGAAGCCTCATTGGGTTGGCTGCTGGTGCAGTTGCTCAGGATCGCGATTTTTCCAACGTCACAATTGAAACGATTCCTGTTTCGGACAGCGTTTCGATGCTGGTGGGCGATGGCGGCAATATTGGCGTGTCGGCGGGCGAGGACGGCATATTCCTGATTGACGATCAGTTCGCGCCACTCACCCAAAAGATTTTGACGGCGATTGAGGGCATTAGCGATCGCCCAATTCGATTTTTGCTCAACACGCATTGGCATTTCGACCACACTGGCGGCAACGAGAATTTGGGGGAGATGGGGGCGGTTATTGTTGCGCACGATAAAGCCCGCGAGCGCATGAGTGTCGATAACTTGATCCAGGCGTTCAATGCCGAAGTTCCTGCCACTCCTGACAGCGGTCTGCCCGCAGTCACGTTCGCCGACTCAGTGACGTTTCACCTCAATGGCGACACCATCCGAGCTTTTCACGTGGCGACGGCTCACACGGATGGTGACACTGTGATTCATTTTGAAGATGCCAACGTCATCCACACCGGAGATATCTACTTCAACGGGTTCTACCCCTTCATTGACACGGGTAGCGAAGGTTCCATTGCTGGCATGGTGGCGGCAGTTGAGGAAATCTTAGCGATCGCCGATGCCGAGACAAACATCATTCCCGGTCACGGTCCCTTGTCCAATCGGGCCGAGCTGGAGTCATACCGTGACATGCTCGTGACCGTACGCGACCGCACTGAAGCGGCGATCGCCTCAGGGACGTCGCTAGATGACTTTCTCGCCACCTCCCCGTTGGCAGATTTAGAGGACGATTGGGGTGGCGGCTTTCTCAAGACCGATCAATTTCTTGGGATTGTTTTCGCCGACCTTTCTCGCTAGCCTGCGCATAAGATACCGTTCTAGATCTCTATGCCATCCGAGCCGAACCGCAGTCTTCTCAGCCGTCGGGCCAACCTGATTCGCACCGCATTTGCCTATGCTGGCCTGATCGCTATGGCTCTGGTAGCAGTTGGCCCGCTGTTGTGGCTTCTCAGTACGGCCCTCAAATCTGCTGACGAAAATATCTTTCAATATCCCCCCGACCTGATTCCGCGATCGCCTACGTTGGATAACTTTTGGCGCGTGTGGAAAGACAATCCATTTGCGCTGTATGTCTTTAACAGCACGCTCGTGTCATCCGTAACGGTGATATTGAATTTACTTTTCTGCTCGCTAGCTGCATATCCGCTGGCGCGGTTTGAATTTCGCGGTAAATCGCTTATTTTTTGGGCGATTGTCGGTACTAGCATGATTCCTTTTCAAATTACGATGATTCCGCTGTACGTTTTAGCCGTGCAGTTGAATCTGCGGAATAGCTATATCGGACTCATTTTTCCCTACATCACTTCTGCCTTCGGTATTTTTTTATTGCGACAGGCTTTTTCCACGGTGCCCCGCGAACTGGAAGAGGCCGCTCGGATGGATGGCTGCGTGAGCCTAGAAATTTGGTGGCACGTTATGCTGCCCGCCGTTCGTCCGGCCTTAACCACTTTGGCTGTCTTCACGTTTGTTGGCATGTGGGGAGATTTTTTGTGGCCTCTGGTCATGCTTGACGATCCCAATTTCTACACGCTACCGCTGGGAGTGGCGAACTTAGCTAGCGTCTTTTCGGCTGACTGGAGAGCGATTGCGGCTGGGTCGATTATTTCCGTTCTGCCCGTGCTGGTTGCCTTCCTTTTCGTTCAGCGTTTTATTATCCCGACCGATGCAGACAGTGGTATCAAAGGATGAACCTCCATTTAGCCAGCACCACAGTCATCGGCGGGGCGCTCAGTAGTTGTTGCATTCATTCTACGGATTCCACGCGATTGGGCAGGAAGGCCATTGGCGATCGCCACTATGCTGGATGTGTAACGAATAGTAATGCCTCATTCTACGCTCATGATTGCTGCGCCTGTCGCTCCGGCTTCCAATCCATTGCTCGTCGGTCGCGGATTGCCTCCGTTCGACGAGATTCAGTCCGCCCACGTCGTTCCGGCGATGACCCAACTGCTGGAAACTCTACAGACTGAGTTACAGAGTCTGGAAAATGCTGTCAAGCCGACCTGGTCGGAATTGGTCAAACCTCTACAGCAGTTGACCGAACGATTGCGTTGGAGCTGGGGGATTGTCGGGCATTTGATGGGCGTCAAAAATAGCCCCGAGCTGCGTGAAGCTTATGAAACCGTGCAGCCGCAAGTGGTTCAGTTTGCGACTCAACTCAATCAGAGCAAGCCGCTGTATCTAGCTTTCAAAGCATTGCGTGACAGTGCTGAATGGGCCGAACTCGAAAGCGCCCAACACCGCATCGTGGAATCCGCCATTCGCGATGCCGATCTATCTGGCGTCGGGTTGGAAGGCGATCGCCAACAGCGCTTTAATGACATCCAGATGAAACTAGCCGGACTGTCGACTCAGTTTTCTAATCACGTCCTCGATGCCACAAAAGCATTTAGCTTGACCCTAACGCAACCGGATGAGGTGGATGGCTTGCCTCCCAGTTGGCTGAGTTTGGCTGCCCAGTCTGCGAGAGAAGCAGGGGAAGAAACCGCAACGCCCGAAAGCGGACCCTGGCGTTTGACCTTAGATTTTCCCAGCTTCGGCCCTTTCATGAAATACAGTACCCGCCGCGACCTGCGCGAGCGAGCCTACAAGGCATACATCAGTCGAGCCTCATCGGGCGAGCTGAATAATGCCCCGCTGATCGATCGCATCCTGGAATTGCGCCAGGAAAAGTCTGAGCTGCTGGGTTTCAAGACCTTTGCCGAACTGAGCGTGGCCAGCAAAATGGCCCCGTCGGTTGACGCCATCTTTGGATTGATGGAAGAATTGCGCTCCGCTAGCTACGATGCGGCCGTAGCCGATTTGGATCAGCTGAAAACATTTGCGACCGAGCAGGGTGCGCCCGAAAGTAGCGATCTCAAACAGTGGGACATTAGTTTTTGGGCTGAGCGGCAGCGCGAAGCCAAGTTTGCCTTCAGCGCTGAAGAGCTACGTCCCTACTTTCCTTTGCCTCAGGTTCTAGACGGCTTGTTTAGCCTGGTCGAGCGCATTTTTGGCGTTAAAGTTTTACCTGCGGACGGTGAGGCACCTGTTTGGCATCCGGACGTGCGTTATTTCCAGATTGCAGATGCCTCTGGCAACCCCATTGCCTATTTCTACCTCGATCCCTATAGTCGTCCAGCCGAAAAGCGCGGCGGTGCCTGGATGGATGACTGTATCAATCGAGCCAAGCTGGCTGAAGGTATTCGTTTACCCGTGGCTTATTTGGTGTGCAACCAAACCCCGCCCGTAGAAGATAAGCCCAGTCTGATGACATTTGGCGAAGTGGAAACCCTGTTCCACGAGTTCGGGCACGGTCTGCATCACATGCTGACGCGTATCGATCACCCTGGCGCAGCGGGCATTAACAATGTCGAATGGGATGCAGTGGAACTGCCCAGTCAGTTTATGGAAAATTGGTGCTACGACCGCGCCACCTTGTTTGGCATGGGCAAGCATTATGAAACGGGCGAAACGCTACCCGAGCATTATTATCAAAAGCTGCTAGCAGCGCGCACCTATATGAGCGGTACGGGCATGCTGCGGCAGCTTCATTTCAGCGCCATTGACCTGGAGTTGCACCACACTTACCAGCCTGGCAGTGCTGAAACCGTGCAAGACGTGCGCGAGCGCGTCGCTCGCACCACCACCGTCCTGCCTCCCCTCCCCGAAGACGCCTTTCTCTGCTCTTTCGGCCACATTTTTGCGGGTGGTTACTCGGCCGGCTACTACAGCTACAAGTGGGCGGAAGTCCTCAGCGCTGATGCGTTTGCCGCCTTTGAAGAGGCTGGTTTGGAAGACGAAGCGGCGATCGCGGCCACGGGCCAGCGATTCCGGGAGACGGTACTTGCCTTGGGCGGTAGCCAGGACCCGATGGATATCTTTAAAGCGTTCCGAGGTCGAGAGCCCAGCACAGAAGCACTACTCCGCCACAGCGGTTTGGCTGCATAATGGCTGATTGACTCCTGCTCCGCAACGCTCGTTCTTTCGCAATCACAGCGCATGGCCGGAATCGATCCAGAGCGAGCCTTCGTTGCTGTTAACATTGCGGTGCTGACCGTATCGGATACGCGCGGCCTGGTGAGCGATCGCTCTGGCCAAACCCTCGTCGAGCGGATTAAAGCTGCTGGACATTGTGCCATTTCGCGGGACATCGTACCCGATGACACAGAGGCGATCGTACGCCAAGTGCGTTCCTGGCTCGACCGTCCAGATATCGACGTTGTCATTGCCACCGGGGGCACAGGGCTCACCGGACGAGACGTCACGCCGGAAGCGTTTCACTCGCTCTACGACAAAGCTATCCCCGGTTTCGGCGAGCTGTTTCGGGCAGCCAGCGTGCCGACCATTGGCTCGGCAGCCATGCATTCGCGGGCTACAGCAGGGATTGCCAAAGGTAAGTATTTATTCGCTCTACCGGGCTCGACTGGAGCTTGTCGCGATGCCTGGGACGACATTTTGCAATGGCAGCTCGACAGTCGTTACCGGCCTTGCAACCTGGTAGAACTGATGCCGCGATTGCAGGAGCATTTGCAGGGCGATCGCGGCTAGTGACAGCGATCTCAATCACCTCAGTCTTACTGACAGCAATCTGCGCCAGAGCAGCACTCGGATGGGTGGGCGTGGTCGTGGGTCGCACAGGCTTCACTGCAGTACACTTTGCCCTCGTAAAGGTATCCTTTGTTTGCATCGAACGAACAAGAGCAGTGTCCGCAGGTACAGCGGATGAGTTGGGCGGTAGCCATGATTGATTCTCCTCGGCGATTTGAACTGACTACACACAAACTAGCCAGTCCGAAAGTGCTCTGGTTGAATTAGAATCATTCCCAATCTCATTCAGTGCTGGCAATTGCTTTCGACTGCCGCAGATAAGCCTGGATGAAATGAGCGACCTCTTCGCCATCTCCCTGCATGAAACTGTCGACGTTGTAGGTCTCGGCTCCCGTCCGGTGGTCTTTGATCAGCTTGTAAGGGTCGAAGGTATAGGTGCGAATGCGGCCGCCGAATCCTTGCGTGACCACTTCGCCGCGAATCTCGGCTAGCTCTTGCTGGCGTTTTTGCTCTTCTAGTTCCAACAACTTAGCTTTCAGAATCTGCAGCGCCCGCTCTTTGTTTTGCAACTGCGATCGCTCTTCGGTGCAGCGCACGGCAATCCCCGTAGGCTTGTGAATCACGCGCACGGCGGTTTCCACTTTGTTCACGTTTTGACCGCCCGCTCCACCCGACCGCGAGGTTTCAAACTCCAGTTCGTCGGGCTGTAGCTCGAAGTCCACCTGCTCGTCCGGGATGGGCATCACTTCTACCCCAGCAAAACTCGTTTGCCGTTTGCCATTGGCGTTGAACGGACTGATGCGCTCCATGCGGTGGTTGCCTTTTTCGGCTGATAAGTAGCCATAGGCATAAGAGCCGTCAATCGAGATCGTGGCCGACTTAATTCCAGCTTCAGTGCCTTCCGAAAGATCGAGAGTTTTGACGTCAAAACCCTGCCCTTCAGCCCAGCGGACGTACATACGCAACAGCATTTCAGCCCAGTCCTGTGCGTCTGTGCCACCTGCACCCGCATTAATACTCAGAATCGCCCCTTTTTCGTCGTAGGGTCCGGAGAGCAGTTGTTGCAGTTCCCACTTGGCGAGCTCGCCATCGAGCGTAGCAACCGCTTCGCTGGCTTCGGCCAGGAGGGCCGGATCGTCCTCTTCTTCTAACAACTCCAAGATCGCTGCGGTATCGTCGAGCTGCGATCGCCAACGCTGAACCTGCTCGATGGGATATTTCAGATCGTTCAGTTGGCGCATCGCCCGACGAGCAGCTTCGGCATCGTCCCAAAATCCAGGCTGTGCGATTTCCTGCTCCATCACCGCAATTTGATGTTGGCGGGCAGGAATGTCAAAGATAGTCCTGAGTGTTACCCAGGCGATTGTGGAGCCGGTTTAATTCTTTGCGAATGTCAGGTTTGTCCATCAACGTATGGCTTTGAGAAAGTAGGATTCGTCAGTACGGTCAAGGCCATTACTGGTACCGCTATCCTATCAAGGCGGGTGCGACCTCAACCCTGATCGCACCAACCGTATCCCGAGGCCAGGGAACATCCAATCGCAGGAGTCCGTCAAGATCGACTGGCCCCGTCCGAACTGGTGCAGTGCAATAACGCTGTGCGCCCGTTAACGGGAGTGGTGTTGTCAGTGAGTTCCTGCATGAGCCAAACTTCCAGCATGACTTGGTCATCGGCGATCGCTGTTTCTTCCGACCCCGTGCAGCCCGAACACCTTTCCACTTCGGAGTTAATTCTCCTCTGTCAGCGGGGATTGCGGCCCAACAAGCCAGCATTTGCCGAACTGATTCGTCGCCACCAAGATCATGTCGACCGCATCTTGTATCATCTCGCGCCCGATTGGTCGGATCGGCACGATTTGGCTCAGGAAGTCTGGATCCGCGTGTTTCGTAACGTCCGTCGCCTGCAAGATCCGCTTAAGTTTCGCAGTTGGTTGGGGCGCATCACCACCAACCTGTTCTACGATGAGCTGCGCAAGCGTAAACGCTATCAGCAACCGTTATCCTTGGATGCGCCTTTACGGATGTCAGATGGTGAAGTGGACTGGGAACTGCCTAGCCCGACCGTCGGTCCCCAGGAAACGTTGGCAACCCAAGAATTCTACGAGCACCTGCATCGAGCCGTGCAGGAACTTCCTGAAGCTTTTCGGCAGACGATCGTGCTCCGCGAGATTCAGGGGTTAGCCTACGAGGAAATTGCCGAAATTACTGGAGTATCTTTGGGTACGGTAAAGTCGCGCATCGCTAGGGCGCGCAGTCGCTTGCAAACTACGCTCAAGCCTTACTTGGAAGAAGAGTGTTGATATGAATCGAGATCGTCATTACAACGACCCGGCGAATTCTGACGATCGCCCTGAGTCGACTTTCTTCGAGCTGGACGCTCGCGCTCGCTTCGAGCAGTTGAGTGCTTACCTTGATGACGAGCTCACGGATGCCGAACGAGCTCAGGTCCAACAGTGGATGGACCTCGACCCACGCGCACGTGCACAGTATCGACAGTTCGTTCAGCTGCGCTCTGGATTCTCACGTTTGAGTGTCCCAGATGTTGCCCGCAATAATGGCGATGCAACCGCCGAGCGGGTACTAGAGCGACTGCAAAAGCCTTGGTGGCGGCCTCCTTCCCCGACACGATGGGGTAAGGTCTATCGTCGCTATGCGCCAATTGCTGCAGGCGCGATCGCGGCTTTTACGGGATGGGTTGCCTGGGAAGCATTTCATCCTCCCCAGCCATTGGTTTCTCTAGACACACCTCCTGTCGTGATCCCGACCCTCGTGGCAAATTCTCCAGCCATGCGCCAAGCGGGTACGTATTTGCTCGGTCCCACCAGCGATCGCGATGCCTACACCATTTTGTTTGACGATGCAGAAGATGATTCTGCTTCCGATGCTCTCTGGCAGTAAGGACGATATGATACGGCGAGTCGAGTTAACCGAAGCTAGCCCAATTTGGCGTTACGGAAGGCTTCAACTTCTCGCGATCGCTTGTAGCCTGACGGTAGGGTTGTGGCCGCCCTCTACGCGCGCACAAGAGGTTGCTCCAATCGCAACTCCGCCACCATCTGAGGGGCCTACTACCCAATCTGAATCTTCTCCCCCTCCTTCCCTTACGCCCGAGTTAACCGGATCTCCAGCGCCATTTCCAGCGCCTGCAACAACCTCAACTCCAGCCGCTTCGACCGATGCTGCCCCTGAGACTGACCGGCCAGATGAGGCAGTTCCTGAGACAACCCAACCAGCAGAGAGTGAATTGGAGCAGAGCGAGAAGACCGGCGCAGCAGCACCTGAGGTCGATCTGGGTGAGCTGCAGTTAATTCCGAACTCCAAAACTGCGGCTCGTCTGGAACGGCAATTTGGCTCGCAGGTGAAAACGATCAACTGGCGCATCAATCAGCGCAAAACCGAATTACGACTCAAGTTGACCGACCTAACCAGCAGCGATCGCGAAATTCGCCGCCTGCAAGCCGAACTCAGTCAACTTCGGACCGAACGAGATCGCCTGGCGATCGAGCATCTGTTGCTGATGCGGCAGGTCACTGAAAAACTGGTCTTTCCTGCCTCGTTTGCCCCTTCAGAATCGGCAACGCCATCCAACCCATCCTCTGAGTCAAACGGAACTAGAAGCAGCCAATAAATTGCGCCGCAAACAGTCAAGTGCGGATTGAGAGGCTAACCATCGCACCCATTCGCGACTGCGGCGCGCGCCGAAGCGCCGTTCGCTCGTTTCTACCGAACCATCGGGACGGGCGATCGCCACGTAAGTCAAGCCCACGGGTTTTTCTTCAGAGCCGCCTCCCGGTCCCGCAATTCCCGAAATCGCGACGCTCCAATCGCTTTGCAGCGCGCGTTTTACTCCCAACGCCATCTGAGTAACGACCTCGGCACTGACGGATCCGTGTTTGATGGCGGTCTCTTTGTCGACATCTAATACGCTTTCCTTAACCGCATTGTCGTAGGCAACAACGCTACCGGCAAAGTAGGCTGAACTGCCTGGAATCGCGGTGAGTTGTTGGCCGATCCAGCCCCCGGTACAGGTTTCTGCCAGAGCAACTCTAGTTTTCGACTGTTGCAACAAGTCGCCTACCACGCTAGCTAACGTATCGTCATCGCTGCCGTAGTAATGACTCCCGCCAATCTGTTGAATCTGCTTGACGATAGGAGCCATCAAGGCTCGGGCTGCCTCTGCTGTCTCTGCACGAGCGGTAACGCGAATCCGCACCTCTCCTTTACCTGCATAGGGCGCGACAGTGGGGTTTTGACTGTCGAACAACTCTCCTAATTGTTCCGCCAGTCCCGATTCCGAAGTCCCCCAGAACCGCAGCACTTGGCTGTGAAATATTTCACGCCCCCAGCCTCGCGATCGCAGGGTGGGGATGGCGGTATCCGTCCACATGCGGTGCATCTCGCGCGGCACCCCTGGAAATGTCAGCAGCAGTAAATCCGGCTCGGGCTCCCAGATTGCTCCAGGCGCGCTACCCACTGGATTGGGTAACGCAGATGCACCCTGCGGTAAGAATGCCTGCTTGCGATTAGACGGCGACATGACACGACCGCGCTCGGCAAATTTGCGCTCGATTTCCGTGAGGAGTTGCAGATCTTCCACCAGTGGCGTCTCGAAAAAGCTGGCGATCGCCTCGTGGGTTAAGTCATCGGGCGTCGGCCCTAACCCTCCCGTGAACAGCACAATTTGACTGCGCTGCCGCGCCAATTCCAGGACTTGATGAATGCGCGGAATGTTATCGCCGACGACGGTTTGATAATGATGGGGAATACCCAAAGCGGCTAACTCGCTGGCCAAATACTGTGCGTTACTGTTGAGAATCTCCCCCAGCAAAAGTTCCGTGCCGATGCAAATAATCTCGGCTCCCATCCGTTTTGTTGCTGGCATATGTGGCTCCCAACCCCTGACGCCATTCAACTGCAAGGGGCGATCGCGAATCAAGTTCGATGCGGCCGAGCAGTGTCACTTGAAAAATTAAGTTTGATTGGGGCGATCGCCCACCGAAGACTCTTCTGTTGCCGAAGACGCATCCGAGCGGGTTTCGGACAATACGGCCCTACCATTGTGATGGCTGCGAATGTTGGCTAAGCGTCGCACGCGCTTCCACACCTCCCAGCCGACGGCCACCATGACAACAGAGGCACCGCCCAGAAAAGCACTACCGACCGGCGAACCGGACAGCACTAAGGCTAAACTACCCATCCATAAGGTCAGCGCGTAGACGAACAGCACGGTTAGACGCTGTGATAGGCCTGCTTGCATGAGACGGTGATGCAGGTGGCGATTGTCAGCCTTAAATGGAGACGACCCGCGGGCAATACGATTGAACATGACCGCCGACATGTCTACAATCGGAACGGCCAAAATGCAAAAGGGGAGCGCGATCGCCAGTGTAGTAGCCACTTTGGCAACGCCGACTGCACCGATACCCGCCAGCGTGAATCCCAAAAAATACGCTCCCCCATCCCCCATAAAAATTTGGGCCGGGTTGAAGTTATAACGCAAAAATCCCAGCGATCCGCCCGCTAAAGCTGCTGCGATAATGGCGGCTCCCGGTTGATTCATTAATAACGACACCATCAGCAGCACGACAGCTGCAATTCCCGACACCCCTGCAGCCAGTCCGTCCAATCCATCCATCCAGTTAATGGCATTGGTCAACCCCACCAGCCAGAGCAACGTGATGATGGCACTCAAAAAGGCTGGAAATGTCACTAATCCAATAAAAGGCAGCGTGACAAATTCGATGCGCACGCCCACAGCCCAGGCAGCAATCGCCACTGTCGACTGCGCCAGCAAGCGCCAACTGGCAGGCAAGTCGAATAGATCGTCAGCCAAGCCAATGCAGAAAAACAGCAGCCCGCCAATGGTGACACCCCAGATCTCGTATTCCTTGTCAGGCGGCAAGATCCCAAAGGCTCCAGTGCGCCATACCAGCAGCAGCGCTACCAAATAGCCTAGAAAGATAGATACTCCTCCCAGCCGCACCATTGGCCGCGTATGCATCTTGCGGGCGTTGGGCTTGTCGATGCGGCCGCTGCGCAACCCTACCGCTTTGATTGTAGGCGTCGTCCACAAAACAACGCAGGCTGCCATTAAAAAGGCGACCAGGTAGGCCATTGCGCCACTCCCTAAACCAACGCGGGAGCGGCCATGCGCAAATGAGGATAAAGCGGAAAGCGATCGCACAAATTGGCGACCTGCTGGCGACAACGTTCCATCACGGTTTCGTCGTCGGGATGGCAAAGGCAGTCGGTAATGATGTCGCCAACGTGGCTAAATTCCGCCGTGCCCATGCCCCGCGTTGTCAAGGCCGGACTGCCCAATCGCAAGCCGCTGGTGACAAATGGAGACTGCGGGTCAAACGGAATCGTGTTTTTGTTAGCCGTGATGCACACCTGACTGACCAAACGGTCGGCTCGCTTGCCCGTCATCAGGGCGTCTGCTTCGCTACATCCTTGCTGCTCTAAATACGTAGTGACCGAGCGTAAATCCAGCAGCACTAGGTGATTGTCTGTTCCGCCGGAGACCAAGCGAATGCCGCGATCGCTTAATTGGGTGGCCAGCGCTTTTGCATTAGCAATCACGTCTCCCGAATAGGTCTTAAATTCGGGTTTGAGAGCCTCGCCAAAGGCAACAGCCTTTCCGGCAATCGCGTGCTCTAACGGTCCGCCTTGCGAACCAGGAAATACCCCTTTGTCGAACTTTTTCCCGAGTTCGGCATCGCGAGTCAGAATCAAGCCACCGCGAGGCCCGCGTAGGGTTTTGTGCGTAGTGGTCGTGACTACATCGCAATAGGGGACGGGATTGGGATGGTGTCCTGTCACGACCAGCCCGGCAATATGAGCGATGTCAGCCAATAAGTAGGCTCCCACTTCGTCAGCAATCGCCCGAAACGCAGCAAAATCAATCGTGCGCGGGTATGCTGAATAGCCGCAGATGATCATCTTAGGCCGATGCTCGAGGGCTAGGTCCCGTACGCGATCGAAGTCGATGCATTCCGTCTCGGGATTGACGCTGTAATGCACGCTCTGGAACCATTTCCCAGACACGTTAACGGGCGAACCGTGGGTCAGGTGGCCGCCGTGGGACAAGTCCATACCTAAGATCGTGTCGCCTGGCTGCAATAGAGCTAGAAATACGGCGAAATTAGCCTGAGCCCCCGAATGAGGCTGGACGTTGGCGTGGGCCGCACCGAACAGGTCTTTGGCTCGGTCGATCGCCAGTTGCTCGATGCGGTCGATGAATTCGCAACCGCCATAGTAGCGTTTTCCTGGCAATCCTTCGGCGTATTTATTGGTCAGGACCGAGCCTTGGGCAGCCAGTACGGCTGGAGAGGTAAAGTTCTCGCTAGCAATCAGCTCTAAATGCTGGCGTTGGCGCTGTAATTCTCTTCCCACTAAATCGAAGACAGTAGGGTCGGTTTCAGCCAAAAAATCAAGATTAGTGGATGCTGCCACAGCCGTTCCTTGACACGTAACTTTGACATGCTAGCACGTCCTTTCTGGGCTTCTGTGCTGCATCCAGAAGCTCGCTGTAGCTGGATTTGAGCGTTTCTTTCACAGCTGCTCACGACATTGCAAACTGTAACACTCGCGGTTGAAGTGACTGCGGTATGCTGAGTAACGTGTAATGTCTTTGGGAGAGTGAACTGCATGGCTATCACTGAGCTCCAGATCTTTAGCATGTTGGGGTTAGCCCTCGTTCCTGCCTTGGTGGCTTTGTTGCTAGGATCGGCGTTGGCACGCTGAGCAACACAGTTCGCTCAAGTCGAACTTATCTGCACTTTTCAATGCGATTGGGCTGTGGAACAAAGCACGTTCTACAGTCTTTGCTTTTTAGGTAGCCCTTCACTTGAAGATCGGATTCAATGGGCTGCAGTCCCTGATTGTAGGGACGGGCTTGCGTTCGTGAAGGAGACAGGTAGTGCAAAGGCAATTCCCACCTTTGGCGGCATGCGGGCAAAAAAAACGTTCTCTTCGCGAGCATTCGGCTCGAAGGCTCGTTCCACGCCAGGACGTCCCTGCACCTAATTTGGGACACCCTAGTTTAGAGGTTTACCCCAGTTTAGAGATTCAATCGGCATCGCGGATTGCCATCCAACCCCGTCCGGTTTCTCGATCTCGATCGACTTCGACGCAAACATCATCCCCGCGCGCTCTTCCTCTCTGGGAGTTGACTCTATCTTTGTCGGTCAACACGCTTTGGATAGCAGCTGCTGTAGGTGCTATGGTGCGACTTTTGCCCGTCCGCGTCGAACAGAATTATCGCATCGAGCAAGTAGAAACTAAATTAACCGCTCTGCAAAAGCGCGTTTCCCAGCTACAACAAGAAGTCGAACGCGGGCTAGACGCCTCGCAAGCTGAAGCTGAGATCGTGGCGCGATTGCATCACATTGCTCCTGAACGTATGCAAATACAGATTTTGCCTGAGATTCCTGTCCCATCTCCTGCCGACGATCGACCGACTTCTTCTCCGATGCTGCTTGCTCCCGAGCTGGACGCCACCCACGTGGCGCGCCGACATTTTTCTACTAGAGGCAAGCTTTCAAACGAGCCCCAGAACCCAGCCACATCTTCCGGAACCATTCAGCCTTCATCCGCACCATCTCCACGACTGTCGGGATCGCAACCGCAATCGTCACTGGAGTGATGCCTGAGATGGCGTTAGACGCACGACTCGTTTTGATAGAGCAGCTTCGCGAGCGGCAATCGCTACAGCAAGAGATTGCAAGCTTTGACGAGGCGTGACATACAGTGGGGCACCCTCGCATAAATGGTCCATCACTTGACGCGTATCTTGGTAGAACAAACCGCGACGCGACCCCATTTTTAGCGGATAAGCTTGGTCAGCCCGAATGAGGTCGGCGCGATCGCCCTCAATTATCAATCCGCCGTTTTGAGCGTGAACGTCCAGAGTACGTCGCGATTGCCAGATTGATTCTCCTTTTCCGTACGTTACTGTCGCGGTCGTACCACATGCAAACGTCAGCTGTGCCCTACATAAACAACTGGTAAATCGTTCGGGCAGGTGGGGGCCTTCATACTGCAATTGACATGACACCTGACTGACGGAGCCAAAGAGGTCGATGAGCCGATGCAGCCGCGATTGCGCCCCGACTAGTGGAAAGCCGAATAAATCGGGGGCGTATGTCCAGCGTTCTGGGGCCGGACGCGCAGCTTTGAGCGTAGAGTAGTTGACGTGAAACACGTCTCCCAATCCGGATAGTTCTTGGCGCAGCAGCTCGTGCATGCCGCTGAGAAGTTCGATGTGTTCGATATGTAGCAAGCGTTGTTGGCGCTCGGCTAGTTCGACCAGCTCGGTAGCCGTGTCGAGTGTAAGCGCGAGCGGATATTCCACGACAACGTGCTTGCCTGCTTGCAATGCAACTTTAGCTACGGTGGCGTGATCGCGATTAATCGTACTGATGAAGACAACGTCGAGGCGGGGAGAATGTACCAGCGTCGGCCAATCCTGCATGATGGCAACCTGAAAATCAATCCCGAACTGGCTGGCTCGCGCAACTGTGTGTCCGGCCACTGCTACTAGCTGGCCGCGATCGTCGTCTCGTAGTGCTTCAGCACGCAAGCGAGCGGTAAACCCCGTTCCAACAATACCGATTCGTAAAACGATGATCTTGCTCCTAGACGATCTTGTTTCTAGATTCCTGTCTCAGGTCATCTGCTTCTGCCATCCTAAGCTGCTCTGTCAATGGCGATGGCAAACTGAACCGTCAGCATGCGTCAACGTGACGCACACTCGTGACTTGCGATCGAAATCACAATGAACCTGCGATCGCGATCGCAGCCTATCAATATCCCTAACACTAGGATGAAATGAGTGAATTTATATTGATTTCAAAGCCTCTAAACAATGCGCTTAATTTATGTATAATTTTTCAATTTTTCTCGTTTAATGCAGTTATCTAGTAGGATTTATGGGGCACACTCGACTTAGATAAAGCCATCAAATAAGGTCATTTCAAGGAGTCGAGCGGTGAACTTTCAACATCTGGAAAATACATTGAGTTCATTATTGGAAAGCCATGATATTGAGGAGATTTTAGGAGTGCTTCATGCCTATGCCAGCGATCGCGTCCTCCACAATGAGGCACATCTCGATACCTCGAATGCGGACAGATGGACCCGTTGTGTTCGAGCTTTAGATCAAGCCTGTGACGATTTATATGAAGGGTTGGGCGATCGCTTTTATCTGATCTACTAAAGTTTGGGATGGTGGAAGTCGATCCACAGCACATCACAGGAGCAACGCGCAGGTCACGAGTTTGCTGGTAACATATATACCTAGATGGGCGTGCTAATGTTCGGTAAAACCTGTAAAACTGCTGAAATCTGGCTGTTTTGTGTTTGCGCTTACTATATTGGGCATCTTGAGTTTGCGGTACAAACGCAGTCTGCTGAGCGGGTTTTCATACAGAACGTCTGAGTGAATCGAGCCATGATGTTACCTTTGTCTGCGACCTCTTCCCTGAATATGGCTGACAAGCACGCTACGGCTCCATTGGCGTCTGAACGGCGAGCATTGCTGAACGGCAAGGTCTTAACGCAGGCCCACCCTCACGCGTCGGGAGGGGCTGCAGTCATTGCACGGATATATTTGCCTCTAACGCGATCGCGCGTCTGGCAAGGACTGACGGACTATAGTTGCTGGGTGCATTATTTCCCAGCACTGACCCACAGTCAGGTCATCAATCGCAGCACATCTTTGGCCCGCCGAGGCAAACGCCGCCTGTATCAAGCTGCTGGTTATGCATTTCTATGTTTTTCTGCTCGGGTTGAAGTGTATTTGACGGCGATTGAAACTCTCCACCGTCGTATTCAGTTCCACTTCGAGCGAGGCAATTTCAACGATTTTGCCGCAGAATTGACCTTGGATGACTGCGAATCAGGCACCTTGCTGACCTACGCTGTTAAAGCGACACCCACTATTCCGATACCGTCTCCGGTATTGTTACAGGGGATGGAAATGGTGTTCCCCGATAATTTGCGATGCATGCGACAAGTGTTGTGCGATCGCTCCAGACATGCCTGAAATCCTACCTGGTTCAGTCGGTCCCCAAGTTATTCGTTTCTTGCCCCTGCGCAGACAAAAAGTGCGGAAATACAGCAGTCGTCAAGCTGCTTGAGGCATTTTAGCTATTCAGAGCCTCACCGCAGTCAGTGTTTCCATATCCAAATTAAAACGTCAAAAGCGATCGGAGGTCAATTGCTTTATCACTATCAGGTCAAGGGGCCTGAGTATGGCCGTTGTGGGCAAACTGACCTGTATTCAGTGGCCATTCGGGACGGGGCCGACCGTACTATAGCGCGCACGAGGTCGGGCCTTTTGGTACGGTAATCATCATCAGACGTAAGACGTAGCGAGGTCGCAGCGGTGTTAGACGAGCAGGCCAAGAAAACCGTTCTGCGATTTATCCCGCACGGGTTATATGTTTGCGGCGTCAAAGATGGCGATGAGGTGAACGGGTTCACGGCTAGCTGGGTCATGCAGGCATCATTCAAGCCGCCACTAGTGGTTAACTGCGTCAAGCAAAACTCTCGCTCCCACGCCATGATTGAAACTAGCCAAGTGTTTGCCCTCAGCGTTTTGGAGTCGGGCCAGAAGGATTTAGCCCAGAAGTTCTTTCAGCCACTGCGTCGCGTTGGGAACAAATTTGAGGACGTCGAATTCTATCAAAATGAGACGGGGTGTCCCATTATCAAAGACTCTTTGGGGTATGTAGAATGCCGCGTAGTTGGAACCGTAGACCGAGGCGACCACACGGTTTATGTCGGAGAAGTCATTGCGGCTGGAGTTCACCGCGACGGTAAGCCTCTCTTATTGGCAGAAACAGGATGGCAGTATGGCGGCTAGCGATCGCCTACACAGCTAAGAACCCACAGCTTTGAGCCTGCACAGTTAGAAATCGTCTGCACAAAAGGACTGGATCGCTTGCCAGATTTCTGCTTTGACGTTGCCGAGAGCGTGATCGCTATCTAGTTCCGTCAGATGTACCCAAGGACGGCTAGCCGCATAGGTTTGACTAGCAGCTAAGGGAACGACGTCATCCTGTCGACCGTGCAGGATTAATGTCGGTACGTTGCGCTTTAATTTCATCTCACTATAGTTGCTGGCGTCGGGGAGAAAGGCGTAATGCAACGGCAACGTTCTCCCGACTGCGTAGTGATAGACCTCTAGGTAGGTTTGCGATCGCCAGGTTTCTATCGTCTCTTTGCCCAGTCGATCGCGCCAGCGCGCCACGAACTCAAATGCTGGAGCGAGCAAAACGAGTCGCGTTACCTGCAAATGTCGCTCGGCTACCCAGGCAGCGGTCAAGCCGCCCAAACTGGAACCGATGAGAGTCATGGATTCTGTCGGTAATGCAGCGCTGACCTGCTCGATTTGGCGAGTGAGGGTGAGGTGCGTGAAATTATCTTGATTGAGATCGAGCAAGTGTAGTGAGACGCCGCATGTTTGAAAGCGATCGCGTAAGTATACGCCTTTGGCTGATTGAGGACCGGAAGCAAACCCGTGAAGATAAAGAAACTCAGCCACTGTCGCACGCTTGAACTCGAGGGAGCAGCCAAAGTTTAACGCAGACATCGCAGTCAGAGTTTGTCCCGGTTCTGGCTATACTGACTGCAAGGACTACGGAAGAACGCGGTAATTAATTGCCAGGACTGGGAATCTTAAGTGCAGGTGCGACACGCGTGAGATTCGCCATCCTCTCTCTTTATGGGAGCAGAAGTCAGTTGCATCTCTGTCGCGATTCCGACATCAGCTGGGTATAACTGTGACTTCTCCTCTTAACGCAATTTACTTGGATATTGCGTCGGCCCAAGCCTTACTCGCAGGCCACGATTCGCCTTTGAAAGGGTCGAGTTTACATCCAGATGCGATCGCCAAGCTCCGACTTCAGGCCGAACAGAATCGCTCGGCTCTACCTCTGCATATCGAGCTCGAACTAGCGGAAGCGGACGTTGCTTTTGCCACCGCTATTCGTAACGCGATCGGCGAGCACTTTCAAGCCGAAGCCGAAGATGCCAGCCAAGAGATTCGGCGTATTTTCTGTAACGGTGGCGTCGCTTCGTGCGTAGGCTTATTGTTTGCCTCCGTTTTACGCGGTATCGGGCATGCTCTCGGTAGCCTCGAACTCAGTCAAGTTTCAGATGCGCTGGGAGAAAGCCTGACAGTATTTTCGTGGGTAGCTATGTGGCGACCCGCCGAGCTCTTACTTTACGAGCACCTACCCGTGCGTCGCCGTCGTAATTTGGCTCGTGCCTTAGCAGAGGCTGATATCATCGTGCGCGTGAGGGAAGAAGAGTGCGAAGATACGCTTCCAACCCCACAACCGTCAACAGACCCACATGTCACTGACAGCGATGAAGCTCCCGCACCTCAACTTCGTGCGGCTTGAACATCTGATGTCGAGTGATTGATCCGTACAGTCAAGCTAATTTATGTCTCTTGACCTTTCAGTTTGGATATGTAAGTACTGAATGCGATTGCTTTGGATCGCGAAAATCTCTTAAGCAGCCTTCAGGCTGCCGTAGCTTTGGTCATGGCTAGCTTTTTTGCAGAAGTAAAACGCCAAACCATACCTTGGGATCGGTCCAACGATCGCGTAATTTCCAGCCTCGCATTTCTAGCTCGCGTTGCATCTCGGTCAGGTCGAACTTGCGTGAAATCTCCGTGCGGATAGATTCGTTAGCTTCTAAATGAACCGAGAGATCGAGCTCGGCCAGTCGTGCAGTTTGAGGTATCTGGCTGACCAAATGCATTTCAATTTGTTCGAGTTCGCGATTGTAGAATGCGCGGTGTCGAAAGCGATCGCAGTTGAAATTGCCCTTCAGGAGGCGATTGAGATGTTGCAGAATATTGAGGTTGAATTGAGCCGTGACTCCTTGGCTGTCGTTATAGGCAGCTTCTAGAATGTCGACCGGTTTTTGCAGGTCGATCCCCAGTAAAAAGAAATCACCTGGATCGACAGATGTCGACACGCGGGTCAGGAAGCGGGCGCAGGTGACAGGGTCGAGGTTGCCGAGAGTCGAGCCGAGAAAGATTATTAAACGCCTAGCCGTCGGTACAGGTAAACGCTCCCAAACCGCAAAATAATCGTCGACTAACGCACGCACCTGCAGACGAGGGTAGATGGCAAGTAATGACTTAGCACTCTGGATCAACATCTCGCTACTCACGTCAACAGGGACGTAGCGAGTCAGCAAATCGCGATCGTTGAAAGCATCCAGCAGAAGTCGCGTTTTAGTAGAACTGCCACTGCCTAATTCGAGTAATTCAGCTCGACCTACGCGATCCGCAATCTCGGGGGCAATTCGCTGTAGGATATCGGCTTCGGTTCGAGTGGGATAGTACTCGGACAGTTGGCAAATACGCTCGAACAGTTGTGACCCACGCTCGTCATAGAAGTAAGTTGAAGATAACCACTTCGGGTTCGCCGTCAACCCTTCAATCACGTCCTGACGATCGGTTCTTACTCGTGCCAGATGGTTTTCTACTACCAAGCTCTCGCCGTATCTGTGCTCTCCGCCTGACAAGTCTGTTGATGACGAGGTTGCCTCAGAAAGATCGAGAGTAAGGGAATCATCCATGTGCAATGGCCTGGACTGACGACGCAGCAGCAAGAACTACACCAGCCAGGAGCAGCTCTCGTCACTTGAGCAATTTTAGCTGCCTGACGATCCCACGAGACGGTAGCGCTCAACACGCAGCAGCGCGACCTCATCTGCGTATAATCAACGTAACAGCTCAAACATAGAATACTTATGACCGCTCAGAAAATGTTTTGGACAAAGCTAGCTAGAAAAGTCCGAAACTTGCTAGTAAGAATTTTGGCTATAGCTTTTGGCGTCGAAGTAGCCGCAATTGCTATGTTGGTCGTCGGTAATCTCGTATATGCTCTGGGGCTCAATTTTTCCTCTATCCTAGGAATTTGCACAGTAGTGGGTGTCCTAGTGGCAAAATCGGTCATTACCTGGCACGAACGCTACGAAACCAATCGGCGTTCCTAGTCTCAGCCGTTTTGGGGCAGATTGTTTGTTGAAGTGCTACGCTGCTGTTTCGAGAATCATCACTAAGGTGATACGGGCGGTCTTTGCTTAGGGTTGCCTCAGCGGAACTACGTAGGTCGCTTGCCAGGCCGGAGCGCGACGCTCGCCAAGTATGGTCTCAATGTCTGCATCATCCGTGCGCTTATAAGGATTACCTCTAACGCAAGGGGTAAGATCGGGAAAACGCGATCGGGCGGTTTCAATTCCTTGAGGCATTAACAATAGACCTGTTTTGCCAATGACGCGAATCAATTGACGAGCTTCGAGATCTTGCAAAGCGGCATTGACTTCTTGAAAAATGCCCTCGCAAGTATCGAGACCAATGGCCTCGCGATCGAAATACCTTCCGGCATACGATTCGCGAAACCCGAGTAGGTTGCGGAATTTGATAGGGCCGCGCATTTCCTCCTCGAACCATTCCAACTTGTCTTCGGCATTCCACCCTTGCAAAATGCAGAGTTTGAGAAACTGTTCGAATACGTCCTCTCGTCGCTGCAGTGCAAAGGTGGGATTAACGGGATTGCGATTGCGCTCGAATTCAGGATAGTGAGCTGCAAGCAGTTCGTTCATAAGACAGTCTGCATCCCAATCGCAGTTGAGGTGCTCCCATGCCAGGGCTAGGGCATGCAATTGCAGGGCAGAAAAATCGTGAGGGGCCGACATTGACAAGAACGATCCAAATGTTCTGTAGGTTAATTTAACTCGATACTGAGAGTATAAGCTCGAAGGAAGATTTTCAGGGGTTTCTCGCGTATCACGTTGGATCGTTGCGGTATGGATCGTTACTTCGTCACTGTTGCTCGCGGCTTGGAAAAGCTGGCTGCAGAAGAATTAGAACGACTGGGTGCGCGGTCGTTGCAGCCAGGATTTTGCGGTATTGAAGTGGAAGGCGATCGCGAGTTTTTATACCGAGCTAATTTGTGGGCGCGGCTGCCTTTTCGCCTGCTTGTCAAACTGGCTGCGTTTCCTTGCCGAGACGGGTCGGAGCTATATCGCGGCATTCAAACCATTGACTGGTCGACTTACTTAACCCCTAATCACACCCTAGCGGTGCGGGTAACTGGTAAAACCCGGCAGCTCAATCATTCTCACTTCACAGCTCTACAGGTAAAAAATGCCATCGTCGACCTGCAAAGGCAGCAGTTTGGCGATCGCTCCCATGTGGATGTGGAAGCTCCTGATATCCAAGTTGCCGTCCACCTCGAACGCGATCGCTGTACGGTCAGCCTCGATAGTTCGGCTCGCAGTCTGCATCGACGCGGCTATCGGCAAGCGATGGGGGCTGCGCCGTTGAAAGAATCTCTAGCGGCTGCACTCGTCTACATGACTGGCTGGACAGGCAACACTGCCTTTCTGGACCCCCTATGCGGTTCTGGTACGTTGCCATTGGAAGCAGCCGCCATCGCTCTCAATCGCGCTCCCGGCCTCTACCGCGATCGTTACGGCTTTCAATCCTGGCCCGATTACGATCCCGAGCTGTGGCAAGACATCCTGCAAGATGCCTGGGCTGGGCGAGGTCGAGAGTTAACCGCGCCCGTTATGGGAAGCGATCGCGATCCCGAGACGGTTCAACAGGCTCGTGCGAACGCTAAGAATTGCGACCTCGAACGTCAAGTCCAGTTCTCTTGTACCGAGCTGGCTGATGTAGAAGCACCGGCAGACTGTGGCGTGTTGCTTTGCAATCCTCCCTATGGCAGGCGCATCGACAGCGATCGCGATTTAGGGGGTTTCTACAAGTTGCTGGGTAACGTGCTCAAACAGCGCTTCAAAGGCTGGACGGCCTTCATCCTCAGCGGCAATAAGGAGTTGGCCATGTCGATTGGTCTCAAGTCATCGCAACGAACGTTGGTCTACAACGGATCTCTACCGTGTCAGCTCATGAAATATGAAATTTACTAAAGTTCCAATTACTATGTAATTCAAGCATTTCAGTGGTTGCATTGTTCGTATCGCATTAGAATTGCATTTATGTATGTACGATTTTATGTAGCTATACATGCACGTTTTAATGCAGGTTTAATGCAGAAATGCCCGCCAAAAAACTGACATTGGAAGCCGTCAACGCGAGGTTGAAAGCCTCTTTAATGGGAGTCTCTGTACTTAAAGAGGTAAGCCGCTGTATCTTCAGGCCACCTTACCTCCGAAACCCGGTTCAAAACGTAGAGGGCATTATCAGCAGCAGATTACGCTTGGCTTACATGCGAATCTCGACAGCCTAGCTGAGGCAGAAACGCAGGCTAAATCATTGGGCGTACTTTTTGCTACTGACACTTTTGCAAACTATCATTAGCCCTAGTCGGCAT